>JAGVJW010000263.1 GCA_020050895.1 bacterium
CCGGGTTTGGGAACTCGATGCCGATGAAGATGCATACGTGTTGAAGTATCAGTATGGCGAGATGGAAAACCTTGTACTCGATACAAGAGTGCCAGTTACTGAAATGCCCGAAATGCTGTCGCTTGCAACACATTCCACTCTTACAAGTCCGCAGATTGAAGTTGGAGATAGAGGAATGCGCGTGTACTCATTGTCAGGCGTAGGAGAACTGGTGCATCGTCTACCAGGCCCCCTGCCACCATTTGCGCTAGCCTTCACATCTCGCGAACACACAGACGTGTTTGAAGATTCAATGCTGGTTATCGGCAGCGCTGCATCCACTGCTCTCAGAAATATGAAGGCAGCGCATCAGGATAAGAAGATGCGTCGGGACCTAGACCAGGCGTGGCAAATTCAACGTGGTCTTGTACCGGACCATCACAAGACTTTTGCTGACTACGACATCTTTGGAATCTCTGTGCCGGAATCGGTGGTAGGGGGCGATTATTTTGATTACCTGCAACGCACTGCCGATGGCGACAGACTTGGTCTTGTAATCAGCGACGCCGCCAGCAAGGGCTTGCCGGCAGCTGTTCAGGCGCTGTTCGTGAGTGGGGCGCTGCGCATGGCTGCATCGTTCGATACAAAGATGACGTCTCTCGTGGCTCGTTTAAACACTCTTATCTACGATACATTTCCCAACGAACGCTTTGTGTCTTTGTGCTTTGTGGAATTGATGAGCTCTGAAACAGGACTGGTACTTTATGTAAATGCAGGACACTGTCCGCCATTGCATTTTCATGCGAGTACTAATTCACACACATTCCTTTCCCCAACAGGAGGGATTCTGGGAATTATTCCCGAGCAACAATTCCGTCTGGAGAATATCAACATGGGGAAGGGAGACTTGCTTGTGCTGTATACCGATGGTATTACCGAAGCACAGAACCGTTCTGGTGAGTTGTATGGAGAACAACGACTTGCCAACGTTGTATCTGCTCATGCAAACAACACGTCCGAACACATTGCACAGGCAATACTTGCAGATGTGAGTCAATTCTCCGCTAAGTCGAAATACTCGGACGACAAAACTCTCATTGTCGCAAAGAGGTCCTCTTCGAAATGAGAAACGCTAGCATGATATCACGATGAGGAGTTGATGATGTTCATCGCTCTCTCCGGTCCAACATCTACAATTGTGTTAAGAGATGAACAAGCCTTTTCAATCATTGCAGGAACTAGTAGCATTTGATCAGCCGAAAAGGGGCTTAACACATAATCGACAAGTCCACCTGGTCCGAACTCGCGTCCAATGCCGCAGCGTAAACGCCAGAAGTCTTCTGTCCCCAGTGATGTAATCATAGATTCTATTCCATTGTGTCCGCCTGAGCTGCCCCCTTTCTTAAAGTGCACTCTTCCAACGGGGAAATTGTATTCGTCCACTATAACAACGATATCCGTTTGGTTGACATTAGTCTTCTTTTTTACATTTTTCAAAGCGTGCACCACGGCATCTCCCGACCTATTCATATATGTCTGTGGTTTGATCACAATAATGTTTGTATCCTTATCCATAAAAGATTGTTCTTTACAAATCACGGTTCTGAGTAACCCCTTGTACATGTTATGCCAGGATGGCATGGACCTGTGAGTCCATGCATCGGCAACCATGAAACCAACGTTATGTCTGGTTTGCGCATAATGCTCGCCAGGGTTACCAAGACCAACAATTAAGAGTGTTTTCATTAATTCTGGGAATGATCTGCATACAATTCTAAGCCCATTTTTAAATGGCAGTGCTTGATCGCTATTGGGAGATATTCATCCAAATTTGCCGGAATTATGATATAAGGGCTTTGCCCTTCCAAAAACAGCATTAATCAAAACACAACTATCGAGTGTGGAAAAATAATTTGATACGTACGTATTTCTACGTAACTTGCATATTCGAAGTTGGTGATTTCACCCACTAACAATTCGTAGACATACGAGGAAAGGGGCGGTGGAAGGATGCGAGGGATAGGGAGAGGTATTAGTGCATCCTTCTTATCGATAAGGCTATTGAACACATCTACGTATTGGACTTATTCATTTTGTCGCGTATCATTGCTGAATGATGGGGGGTGTTGCGTGCATCCTTTTAGCAGCAATGGGACACGATAGAGAAAGCGTATGAAGCTTTCGCATAGAGGGAGCAAATCCGCTCTGGAGCGGTTTTTTGCATTTTTTCGATACTCTTTCCACGGGGGCTGGATGAGCGTCGGTACGATGTTTTGCCTAATTACTAAGCCGGCGAAACTTCTTCCGTTGCTGCTTTCAACTGCTCTTGCGCTTCTACTTTTTTCCTTGACTGTGCACGCTCAGTACACCGACAACGTGGGTATCGGTACCACTACACCCGATCCTTCGGCACTGTTGGAGTTGCAGGCTACTGATAAAGGCTTTCTGATTACCCGTATGACGCAGCTGCAGCGCGATGCAATAGTGCTGCCTGCCACGGGGCTGATGATCTACAACACTTCGGCAACAACATTTCAGTATAACATCGGTCCGCCGACTGCACCGATATGGGTGTCGATGCTCTACATCAATATTGATGGGGGTTCGAGCTCGGGCGTGTTCTGGTCGCTGCTCGGGAATGATTCCGTTGATGTGGCTCGGAATTTCCTCGGGACTACGAATGACAGGCCCCTTATCATCAAAACGGATTCTGTGACAAGAATGGTCTTCC
>JAGVJW010000038.1 GCA_020050895.1 bacterium
GAACTTCGGTATGCAATCAATAACAACTCGTTTGTTGTTGGCGACAAGATTCGGCTGCATCAGATGTGCTTAAACGTTATCGAAAATGCCATCAAGTATACTGGTGAAGGCGGCTGGGTAAACGTAATTCTCGACCAGAACGACGAATACATAGTATTATCAGTTGAGGACAACGGTGTAGGGATTTCGCAGGATCAACTACCATTTATTTACGACCGATTCTATCGTGTAGACAAAGCCCGTTCGAAAAGCATTCCCGGTTCCGGACTTGGTTTGTCTATTGTTCGGTGGATTGTTGAAGCACACAAGGGAACAATCGAAGCAACGAGTGAGGAAGGCAAGGGCACAACGTTCGTCATCAGCATTCCACGTGCGTAGATTTGCACGATAGGCATATCATTAAGCAGCACATGTTCGAGCATTTTCCGGAAGACTCATCTACTCCGCGCAACGAAGAAAACATACTTGATTATTGGGACCGGGCCGACGTATTCCATGCGTCGATCGAAGCTCGAGTCGGTGCACCCCGTTTCACATTTTACGAAGGTCCGCCAACCGTAAATGGCAAACCGGGCATACACCATGTTGTATCTCGCACAATCAAGGATGTGATTTGTCGGTACAAAACCATGCGCGGATTTCAAGTCAGACGTCAAGCTGGCTGGGACACTCATGGTCTTCCCATCGAAATCGAAGCAGAGAAGCGATTAGGAATAACCGATAAATCGCAGATCGAGCAATTTGGTGTTGCACGGTTCAACGCCGAGTGCAGAGCAATTGTTGACGAAAACATCGGCATGATGGAAGGGTGGAGAACCTTTTCCCGACGCATGGCCTATTGGCTCGACTACGACAAAGCGTACATCACCTGTTCGAATGAATACATTGAATCTGTCTGGTGGGCATTAAAACAATTCTTTGATAAGGGGCTCATTGTACGCGGTTTCAAGGTGATCCCAATGTCGCCTACACTTGGAACACCCCTTTCATCGCACGAACTCTCGCTGAATTACAAGGACGTCAGAGATCCAAACGTATACGTTAAGCTTCGCGTTACCGCTTCTGCAAAGCGGGAGTTGATTGGTAGCGAGATACTAGTATGGACAACAACTCCATGGACGTTGCTTGCGAATGTTGCTCTTGCTGTAGGACCAGACATCGACTATGTACTTGTTTCTGTACATGCTGAGGATGCAGACAACAATCAGCAATTGTTGCTGGCAGAGCAACGTTTGGAAATTCTCAACGGAGAATATCAGATTCTACATCGATATAAGGGAAGCGACCTGGTAGGTACCAAGTACGAACAACTATTTCCTTACATCGTTCTCGATGCCAACCTGCATCCGAATGTTCTATCGGTGCTGCCTGGCGATTTCGTAACCACCGAAGACGGATCAGGCGTTGTGCACATGGCACCTGCATTCGGACAGGATGACTTTGAGATGTCGAAGCAATTCAATCTTCCGTTGGTACAGCCTGTGTCGCCTGTTGGACGATTCACGGAAGATATTACAGAGTTTGCCGGACGCACCGTAAAAACATTTACCTATGCAGACCACACCGAAGAGGGTGCAGACCGCGATATCGTAAAGGCATTGAAGCGGTCCAACAAGATTTACAAAGCTTCATTCGACTACCTACACAGCTATCCTCATTGTTGGAGAACGGACAATCCCGTCATTTACTATGCTCGTGAATCGTGGTTCATTACTTCGCCGGCATATCGTGATGAGCTTATAGCATTGAACAAGACAATTGGTTGGCGGCCGCCGGAAATTGGTGAGGGAAGATTTGGAAACTGGCTCGACGATGTTAAGGATTGGGCGCTTTCTCGAGACAGATACTGGGGAACACCATTGCCGATTTGGGTTAACGACGACGGCGAGTCCTTTGCCATTGGGTCTGTAGAAGAGCTGCTTACGGGTCTGTACGAAACTGAAGATGGCAAACAAGTTCCGGCATCGCAGTACGGAGAGAAGATTGATCTTCATCGGCCATTCGTCGACAACATTGTATTTGTACGGGGCGGTAAACATTACCGCAGAACAAAGGAAGTCATTGACGTTTGGTTCGATTCAGGCTCCGTTCCATTTGCACAATTCCATTATCCCTTCGAAAACAAGGAACAATTTGAAAACAGTTTTCCTTCAGACTTTGTTGCCGAGGGAATCGATCAGACTCGAGGCTGGTTCTACACCATGCACAACATTGCAACAGCACTGTTTGGCAAAGTAGCCTACAAGAATGTTGTTGTAAACGATTTGCTACTCGATAAGGCAGGACAGAAGATGTCGAAGTCGCGTGGCAACACCCTCGATCCATTTGTATTATTCGATACATACGGCGCCGATGCCATACGTTGGTATTTGATGGCTTCATCGCCTGTGTGGAAAACTAAATTGTTTAATGAAGAAGACATTTCAAGAACCGTAATCGCCGATCTGTTTCGTTCGCTCACAAATACATATGCATTTTTTGCCATGTATGCGAACGTCGATAAGTTCGAAATCAAGCATCCAGAAGTGCCCTTCGCAAAGCGTCCGGAGATTGATAGATGGATACTTTCGAGACTCAATACAATACTAAATAAGTATATCGAGTTCATGGAAGACTTCGATATTACGGGAGCTTGCAGGGAAGTTCAGGAGTTTTTCATCGAAGACGTTTCTAACTGGTATGTACGTCGGAACCGTCGGCGATTTTGGAAGGGAGAGTATGATTCAGACAAGACAGCAGCATATCAAACACTGCACGAAGTGATGCTCGTTGTTGCTCAGATGATAGCGCCGGTAGTTCCATTTCTTGCAGAA
>JAGVJW010000129.1 GCA_020050895.1 bacterium
CAGTCAACTGTTCTTTGGATAACGATTGAGAATAGTTCCGGGTTGAATCTCACCGACGTAGCCGCAGGACATTTCTTTGATTGGGATATTGGGAGTGGTGGGCAAGAAAACACAACACGCTTGGCATCGGAGGCAATTCCGGAATCTTTCCGCTACATCGGCGACGCACAGGCATTTCAACGCAACAACATAGCCGCTGTAATTGTGTGTGCTGCAGTATCTAACGAAATTGATATTCAGGCTCAGGTTTCGGGCTTCCTACTCTCCAACATGGTTGGGGCAGGCATTACCGACTCTGAAGTAATCAAACTCCTCAATTCAGGCACGGAAATCCAAACAACTGCCACTGGAGACGTGTCGAGTGTTATAGGCATGAAGTTCCGAGGCACGCTTCTGCCGGGGGAGCGACGCAGTTTCAGGATTGTGATTGGTGTTGCATCAACCTACGATCAGGCAACTGAGATTGTCCGGAATGCGATTCTAACCACAACCGTAGTTGAACAGGGGGGTAACAACAAAGTTCAGGTCTTCCCCATCCCAGCCAATGATGTACTTACAGTTCGTCATGGGCAGAGTGTGAAGTCGATTGAATTGGTTGATGTTTCCGGCCGCCCAGTTGTGAGCATAGAAACGTTCCCTGATGCCACAGAATCGTACATCGATGTGAGCAACTTATATCAAGGCGTGTATCAATGCAGAATTGGCGAGGGCAGTTCATACACAGTGATTCCCATCATTGTTATTCATTGACGATGATCCGTTGTATCGTCTCCATCATCGTACTCATAATGTTGTGCGATCGTGTTGCCAACGCCCAACCAGTTGTGTTGCAACCAGAAACCGGCGTTCGTTTAGATCCGGTTATCGCCGGAAGATTAAAGATTAGATTCCAGCGTGATGTGGATGTCCTCGAATACCCTCAAATACTAAAAACATTTAGTTTGCGTGTCTTATATCCAATTTTGCCGTATGACCTTTCACTCACGGCGAAAGGAAATCTGACGGCGATTCAAACAACAAGCTATAATGAAGCATTGCGAATTGAAGAGGAATTGCTAAGGACGTTCGTTGTTGAGTACTCTGATGTTAGCGTGGCACCGGAGAAATACGCAAGCCTGCTCAAGGGAGGATGTAGTGCATTCGAAGTCATCGAAGCTGTTGTTGTGTCTCACGTACTTGCCAAGCCGAACGACCCGCAGGTTGATATTCAGAAGATGCTGAGCACGATTCAGGTCTTTGATGCATGGGATATTGAAGATGGCGACGAAACAGTGCTGATAGGTATCATCGACAGTGGGATTTTTCAGGACCACGAAGATCTTAAGGATGCCATCTATGTGAACACAGGTGAAATCCCAGATAACAACATTGATGATGATCAGAATGGTTTCGTTGATGATTACCGTGGCTACAACTTTGCAACACCGGATGATGGCACGCCTCGAGGGAACACTTTTAACTCAGTAGAAGGGCATGGAACTGGCGTATCTGGTATCTGCGGAGCAAGCGTAAATAATGGTATTGGAATTGCGGGTGTTGCCAACCGAAGCAAATTAGTGCCAATGAAAACCATGCCGGAGAATATTGGCGGTATCGTTTACGGTTATGAGTCATTGATGTATTCCGCACTAAACGGATTCAGTGTGGTGAATTGTTCATGGGGATCTCAATCTAAATCGTGTATTGATTCGACCGTTGTTGCCTACGTAATTGCGCGGGGTACAGCCATAGTTGGAGCCGCCGGAAATCACGGGTCTTCGGCTCGATTCTATCCATCGAGTTATCCCGGAGTGCTTGGTGTTGGTGTGACAGATGAAAATGATGGCGTTGTGTCTATGTCGGCGTTCGGTCCGTTTGTCGACGTTATGGCACCTGGACAAAACACGCGCACAACTGCAAACGATGGAACCTATACAACATTCTGTTGCACGTCTGGCGCCGCACCTATAGTATCGGGAGTTGTTGGGTTGGTTCGTGCAAAGTATAAGCAACTGTCGCCCATCGAAGCCAGTGCCCTGGTGCGTGAAGCAGTTGATGTGAGTCCGTGGACGAATGTGCCATCGAATGTAGATAGTCTATTGCTACCCACCGGTCGGGTAAACGCATTAAAAGCGGTGTCGTTGAATCCGGATTCAATACCATCTCTTGAATTCGGCGAGCCGACGTATGCAAGCAGCGGTACAGACAGCAGGTGGGGTGAGGGCGACACAGTTATCGCATCGGTAACAGGGGCTAATATTCTTGGACCCTGGGAAGTCAAAGGGTCTTCCGTCAGAGGTATTACATCAGCTGCTTCCAGCCCGGGCATCACATTTCTTGATGCATCGCTCCAACCTATTGGACTGCTGCAAAGAGGCGAAAATCTCGAGATACGTGTTCGTTGTCTTATCAATAGAAACTCTGACACAGCAGTATTTGTGGTGTGTGAAGTTTATGGAGTGACGCCGGCAGGCGACAGCGTAATAAGAAAATTTAGTATACCGATAATCC
Source organism: bacterium (assembly GCA_020050895.1). GTDB lineage: Bacteria > Bacteroidota > Ignavibacteria > Kapaibacteriales > Kapaibacteriaceae > OLB6. The sequence goes on from JAGVJW010000129.1 coordinate 2,491, forward strand.
CAGCACCCGGATTTCGCGATCTTCAAAATGATGTTGTAAGGCTTTCGGTTGGAGACCGCGCCAGGATTGGGAACACAGACCTTGCAAAAGCTCAGGGATCAGGCTTCAACTACCTCGGTTGGTGCGGGCAATTGTACGAAGGTGGCCTCCTGGTTTCTGCAAATGGCCGCGTTGAAGATGTTGTACGTGCCGAAAAGGGGATCAATGAACATTTTAACGTTGTGAAGGGCTTTACATCGCCGGATTCACTGTTTGGGGTTGTACGTGACGCCAACGCGCCAGACTCTGTGCGTATTGGCGTTGAAATACAGCAGAGAGTACGTCTGGCAGGAGCAGACAGTGGAGTGTACATTTCCGAGATCACGCTTACGAATATCAGTGATGAGATTCTAAACGATGTTACAATGGCATGGTTTTATGACTGGGATCTTGGTACGAAGCCGGCATCGAATACTGTATATCTATTTAGTAACAATGGTTACAACTGTGCCCAAGCAGCTTCTTCCACAGAACCGGGCGTACCGTTTGTATTGTGTTCGGCAACATCAGATTATACCGATGCCACTGCAATTTCGGCCGGGATCGATAACTCTACAACGTATGGAGGATTTTCTTCTGAAAGAAAATTGAAAATCCTGAACTCTGGTTGCACAGAACAATTTTACGGTATGGGTGATGTGGCTATTATCTCCGGGATGAAGTTTAATTCACCAGTGCCGCCGGGCCAACAGAGGAAGTACACTCAGGTGATCGTAATCGACACCAATCAGCAGAGGGCGCAGGAAATGTTGTTGAAGTATACTGAGCGCCCCAAATCATCAGCTGCCGTGTCGATCCTATCCGTATTCCCATTGCCTGCATCAGACTTTATCCAGATTCAGAGTAGCCGTGCAAGCTCGGTACCGACAAGAATTTCTATAGTTGACGTGCAGGGACGCATTACTTCTTCGGTGGAGTATCCCAATGGATTTGAGCCTTTGGTGAGTTACGACGTCAGGTCCCTCGCCTCTGGAACATATCGCATCACCATCACACAACAGGATGCCGTCACCTCTGCTCCACTTGTAATCATTAGATGAGGATTCTTTGACTTCTTAGTTTTGCAAGATGCACTTTACACGACTTTCAGTTGAAAACTCCATCGGAACGATTTCAATGGAGCGTCCTGAAAAACGCAATGCGTTAAGTCCTGAGATGGTGGCCGATCTGTTGGCTGTCTTTGGTGCAGCCGCTGCCGACCCCGATATCAGAGTAATCGTTCTGCGCGGCAAAGGAGCTGCATTCTGTGCAGGTGCTGATTTGGAATACCTTCAGCAAATTCGTGATATAGGCCCCCTTGAAAACCTGGCTGATTCAACAGCGCTTGCCACGATGTTGCAAGGAATAGTTGAATGTCCCAAACCCGTAATTGCAATGGTTCATGGCCCTGCAATAGCCGGAGGCTGCGGGCTTGCTACTGTGTGCGACTTTGTTGTTGCCGGAAGGAACAAAGCATTGTTTGGCTATTCTGAAGCGAAGATTGGATTTATCCCTGCAATCGTAATGGTGTATCTTTTGCGAAAGGTGGGTGATACGCACACACGAAGGCTTGTATTGAGTGCAGAGAATATCAACGCAGAGGAAGCAGCCAGGATTGGGTTGGTTACGTATGTGACAGACGATGAGAAGCTTGAGCACGAAACGTTCCAACTGGCCCGGCAGATTGCTTCGAACAGTAGCTCTTCGATGGCGTTAATAAAAGAAATGCTCTCATCGCTCTATGGTCTTTCTGGTGAAACAAGTGTGCGATATGCGACGCTTATGAATGCCTTTGCGCGCCAGACCGCCGATGCCAAAGCTGGAATTGATGATTTTGTGGCACATAAACAAAAGTGAAAGGGATTATGCAGTATTTAGTTGCAGCGAGGTACATCGGAATTGTTTTTTCGACAATGATTATTGCCTTGGTTTCCGTTACAGCTCAACAAGCTGTTACGAGAATTGAAGGTTTTATCCGTGACGAAGTGTCAGGTTCTCCAGTTGGTTGCAAAATTTATGTTGTTGGCCCCAATGGAAAGAAGCAAACGTTGAGTTCGAGCTCTACAGACGGCACGTATCTGATTGTTGTGAATGATGCAGGTACGTACAAGCTGACGCTAGGGGGCTACATGGTGTACCGCAAGGAATATTCCGTTAATGTTCCCGCTTCTAAAAAATTCCAGGAAATAAAGCAGGATTTTACCGTCAAGGCGTTGCACGAAGGTGACGTAGTGCTTTCTTCCATAGCTTTTGATTTGAATTCGTCTTCATTCAATCAACGTGGAAAACAAGATCTGAACCAACTTCAGGAGATTCTGAAGACAAATCAGGAAATGACCGTCAAGGTATTCGTTGTGCCCGACGTTGATCTAGTGGGCAAGGCTCGAGCCGATTCTATGGCTGCGTATGACAAGGCGCACAAGAAATGGGAAAAGGACATGGCACAGTGGAAGAAAAAGAATAAAAAGAAACAAGTATCCGAGCCGCCAGTTGAACCTGTTATGCCAAATGATATTCCAGATCCGAATGTGCAGATTGTAAAAGATAGAAAAGTAGCCGTGCTATCCTACCTGCATGATGTTAAAAACAGTGATCTGCGAATCAGCGCAGAATCCGGTCCCCTTCCACAAAGCGCTGCCGCTCCCATAGAATCAACATCACAGACTACAACAAAATCGACATCGAAATCATCAAAGAAGAAAACAGGCAGCACAAGTGCTCCAGCAGGTTCAACCAGCTCATCAGCCCAACAGCATGATAATTTGATTGTCAAGGTAGGCGTCGTAAAGCGGCTGTTTGATTAGGCGATGCGAATTCTAACGATGAGTTGTAGGTAGATGTTGAAATCTTATTAGGGACGGGAGACGTTTAACGTCGGTTGATCGTCCTATTTTCAAAAGCGGTAACACTTGTGGTGTATGCGCGTCGTCCCTTTAAACTACTAACTCTCAAAAGAGAGTCAACATGGAAGGTAATTTTTCTAACAGAGTACAGGATGTAATCAGGCTGAGCCGAGAAGAGGCACTCCGGCTGGGTCATGATTATATCGGTACCGAACATCTGCTGCTAGGCATCATCCGCGAGGGTGAGGGCATTGGCGTAAAGATTCTCCGTAACCTTGGGGCCGACCTTGGGAAGCTGAAGCGCGCAATCGAGGACACAGTGCGTTCTATGAGTGGGCCTCTCACAATTGGCAATATTCCCCTTACAAAGCAAGCTGAAAAGGTCCTTAAGATCACGTATCTCGAAGCTAAGCTGTATAAGAGTGATGTTATCGGCACAGAACATTTACTTCTGTCTTTGTTGCGCGACGAAGACAACATCGCAGCACAAATCCTATCGCAGTTTCAAGTGAATTACGATGCGGTTCGTAAGGAGCTCGATGCATATCTGAGCGGTAAACCAGCTGGCGGTTCTACTAAATCCGAGCGAGGCTCCGGCAGATCCAAACAGGCCGCCGAGCGTGTTAAGACACCTGTGCTCGACAACTTCGGCAGAGACCTGACGAAGCTTGCAGTCGAAAACAAACTTGACCCGGTAATTGGTAGAGACGACGAAATTCAACGAGTGGCTCAGGTGCTTTCCCGACGTAAGAAAAATAATCCTGTTCTGATCGGTGAACCAGGCGTAGGAAAGACAGCAATTGTTGAAGGATTAGCGCTGCGCATCATCGACAGGAAGGTATCTCGTGTACTTTTTGATAAACGCATCGTTACTCTCGACCTCGCAGCTCTGGTTGCAGGAACTAAATATCGCGGCCAGTTTGAAGAACGCATGAAGGCCGTCATGAATGAACTGGAAAAAGCAAAAGATGTTATCCTGTTCATTGATGAGTTGCACACGATTGTGGGTGCTGGATGAGCATCGGGCTCTCTCGATGCCTCGAATATGTTTAAGCCTGCTCTGGCAAGGGGCGACATACAATGCATTGGCGCCACAACGCTCGATGAGTATCGTCAGTTTATTGAAAAAGACGGTGCTCTCGACAGACGCTTTCAAAAAATTCTCGTTGATCCACCAACGTCCGATGAAACAATTCAAATTCTTCTAAACGTGCGGGATCGGTACGAGAAGCATCATGGCGTCAGATACTCCGATGAAGCAGTAAGAGCCTGTGTTCTCATGGCCGACCGTTACATCACAGATCGGTTTCTCCCAGACAAGGCGCTCGACGTGATGGATGAATCAGGAGCGCGCGTTCACCTGGCTCATATCACTGTGCCTAAGGAAGTTCTGGAGTTGGAAGAAAAAATCGAAGAAGTGAGGCTTCAAAAAAACTCGGTGGTGAAATCGCAAAACTTCGAGGAAGCTGCACGATTAAGAGATCTCGAAAAGCGGTATCAGGCAGAACTCGAACAAGCCAAGGAAGATTGGGAAGACAAAGCGGGTGATATTGTGCACGATGTTAGCGAAGATGATGTTGCCGACGTGATCGCAATGATAACTGGCATTCCCGTAAATAGAATTGCCGAAGGCGAAACAGCCAAGTTGCTTAAGATGGCTGATGAGTTGAAAGCCGAAATCATTGGACAAGACGAAGCTGTTGAACACTTGTCAAAAGCCATACGCAGGGCATGTGCAGGATTGAAAGATCCATCGCGACCAATTGGTTCCTTTATGTTTCTTGGTCCAACAGGCGTTGGCAAGACTGAGATGGCTAAGGCGCTGGCACGATATATGTTCGATTCGGAAGATGCATTAATCAGAATCGACATGAGTGAATTCATGGAGAAATTCACGGTGTCCAGGTTGGTTGGTGCCCCTCCGGGATATGTTGGCTACGAAGAAGGCGGACAGCTTACGGAGAAAGTTCGTCGGAAACCGTATTCAATTA
>JAGVJW010000285.1 GCA_020050895.1 bacterium
AAAATGATCTACCGCAATGTTGACCATGTTCGCTTCGAAGTCTGGCATTATATCGAATATTACAATCAACGTCGCCTGCATTCAACTCTCGAATACACCACACCGGTTGCATTCGAAGGTGCGCACATTCGTAAACAACGATTGACTAAGAAGAGTGTCTAATTTTGCGGGACCAGCCCACTAATTAAATAATTTGAGGTTTTCGTTTGTGGTTGATTAGCCTGAAGTTTACCTCTAAATTGGAATCTGCCAATAAAATTTGGATACTTTTGTTCATTAAACGACGACCCTATGTGAATGATCAATCTGTTGGTTGATGTATACGACATCGGGTATGGGTTTTTGCGACAGTATTCCCTTTACAAAACGCTCAGGATGATCAGAGTACGATTGAGAGAGAGAACAGCATGTCGTTGTTCACTGACGTCATTGGCGTTACCGTGATGAACCATTGCAGGTGTGAGCATTGACCTTCCCTCCGTTTGATTGGCAGTAGATTTGATCTCCAACATATAAATCAGTAGAGAGGAATCATGGAAAAAGAGAAGCGAAGTAAGCGCTATGACGAGGCGTTAACACTTGAAACCATTGCGTTGGTGCTGGAACAGTAGTTGCCCTTAGCGAAAGCAACGCAACAGGTTGGAGTGAATATCGACACCCTCAGCAAGTGGATAGTAGAAGCAGGCGTGCGAGAGACCGAGAAATCGGAGCAAACATTTTAAGAGCGCACCAAGGAGCCCGAGCGTGAGAATCGCGTGCTGCGAATGGAGCGCGATATATTAAAGGAGGCCGTTACAAATTCAATTGGTCAATGCAACAGAGTTCCAAAGTACGTCAGTTGGTGTTTTGTATTTCAATGTTTTTCGTGGTCTCGTATTTTATGGTCTGGCAATGTGATTCAATGTTGATTGAGAGTGTAAGCTCAAGTCTGTTCCCTTTGGTAAGTACTGTCTGAGAAGTCGATTAGTGTTTTCATTGGTTCCACGCTGCCGGGGACTTTGTGGGTCACAGAAATAGATGCGAACATCGGCTGCAGCGGAAAGTTGGTTGTGAAGCGCCATCTCTGGCCCGCGATCCCACGTTAGTGACAATCGAAGTTCAGCAGGCATCTCTCGAATAGCTATACTTAGTGCTTTGATAACGGTAGCGCTGTCCTTGCCTGTGAGCTTAACAAGAATCGTATAGCGAGCGAGTTGTTCGTTCGACTAGCGTTGCTATGTGTGTGTTGCGAGTGCCGGTTATCAAGTCTCCTTCCCAGTGTCCTGGTATTGCGCGGTCCTCTACTTCTGCAGGGCGTTCACGAATTGAAACTGCATCAATGATTCTTCCTCGCAGTTGACCACGACTCGTCGAATTTCGCGCTCTTCGCATCACTCGTTGTGATCGCAAGTGCTGGACGAGTTCTTTCTTCAAAACGCCACGAGTCTGGATAAACAAACTTTTATAGATTGTCTCGTGCGACACATGTATGGTTGTATTCGTGGGGAATGTAGTCCGGAGCCAACCTGCACCCTGCTCTGGAGACCATTGATGCTGCAACTTTTCGGCTACAGTATCTCTCAGCGATTGACGCTGAGCATGTAAACATTGCTTGGGACGCGCTGCCTTTCCTCTTGCTCGCTCTTCGGCAGGTAATGATCTGTACTGTAATCGACCACCATTCCGTGCAATTTCACGACTGATGGTTGATGCCGGACGCCCCAGTTCACTGGCTATCCATCGCATGGACTTTCCCATAGCAATAAATCGAGAAATTGATTCGCGTTCATCAACTCGCAGTGCGTGTGATGATCTTCTTTGAGGTTGAGGAGTAATTCCACCATGGGCTGCTAGCATACCAAAGATTGATCCTGGTTGACGCTCCTGCGAGCGACCAATCTCGCTGATTGACCAACCCTGCCGCCACATTTCCCAAACTCCTCTTTCTTCTGTATCGATAAACTAGGTCTTCCCATTCGAGCCATGCAACAATCCTTCCAGTTCAAGTGTTGAAAAATGGTATTGTATTAACCAGTTGAATTCACCATCACCGGTTTCCGCACCAAACTGACCACCGGTTTCCGCACCAAACTGATCACCGGTTTTCGCGCCAAACTGACCATCAGTTTCCGCGCCAAACTGACCACCAGTTTCCGGGCTATACTGACCACCGGTTTCCGCGCCAAATTGACCACCGGTTTCCGCGCCAAATTGACCACCGGTTTCCGCGCCAAATTGACCACCGGTTTCCGCACTGAACTGACCACCGGTCTCCGCACCGAACCGACCGCCGGTCTTTCGACGTGAGTGTTTTTCTTCTTTCTGATGTAGGTTTTGATTGCGTGCTACTACAGTCAGGTCACTTAAGATCACGGTCTCCATGAGCTTATTATGTTTTGGCAAGCTAATCGGAAGCCTCATCGACGGTAACTAGTACGTACCGCTGGCTTAACAACACTCATCTAACGCTACGGAAGCTCAGAAAAACGCTCGTTTTGCGTTCAAACGCACACACTGTTTCAGTTCAATAGAACGCGTCTTCAACTGACTCTGGGTTGAGGATTCACCGTCGAAGGGGTGGGGGGCATGTTCGTCCTGCGTAAGGCTTCTCGTTCGTACGGCGCAGGTGATCACGTTCGTACGGCGCAGGTGATCTCGCTCGTACGGCGCAGGTGATCTCGTTCGTACGGCGCAGGTGATCATGTCCTTGCGGGTCGGTTACACTGTTGGGATGCTCAGCGGCGTATAGTTATTGTACACCATTTGACGCTGCACGCTGTTGAATTTCGGCGAGTTCTCCTGTCTCATAATGTTTTCGTGCAAATCTTCAGTGATCGGTTGTTGGTAATTGTGATTTACACCTCGATACGCATATAAAACTGCTACCAACGCGACATATGCATCTTCCATCACAGATAAACCATCAATCAATAAACTACAATCGCGGGAAAATCACCACTTAACATGTGAAATTCTCCGCTTGAACAAAAAATAATGGTCTGAAGCTTCTTATATAGACTGCAAAACTTTGATTTAGAGCTCACATTAATCGAATTGAAGATGTAAGACCTTCATCTAAACGCAGTATAGTTCACGATAACGTACACGTTTGGACACTCCGCTGAATATGAATAACATGTACCGATTCGATTTGATCGTGTAACGACACCAAGAGCAAAGTCGTTGGCATGTTGCTAATCGCTATGAGTGATATCACGAACATCGGAGAACAACGTGGCTGCGCGTGCCGGTAATTCGGCGATCAGTTTGAACAAGTTTCGACGCGCAGAGTTTTGCAACAGGTATCGACACTGGGCAGGGGGCTAGTGAGATTCTAATTCGAGGGGTCAAAATGTTCCAAATGGTCTCAACGCGAATGGAATTCCCGTTTATTGGACGACAGTAAGCAAGCAACGCCCGTCCGGCGAACGTTATTACCGCCCTGCGAACGAAATTCCCGTCCGGCGAACGAAAATCCCATCCAGAAACGGCGGATGTAACGCATCACGAATAATTCAGAACGAAACACGGGTGTCCAACGCTGTTTAACGTGGAAAAGGCCTGACTTCATTTTTCATGATGACTAGAATTTCCATCTTGATTTTTCAGCACATCGTTATCTTTTACTCTGTCATTTTCATCATGCTTAAAGTATCGTTCACTATATAGATTCATCAGTTCGTCTGTGAGCCAGATTACAAACGGATCATCATGCTGAAACTCAGGATCCAACCTCACCAATTCGTCAGTGAGCATTGCAAGTACTGCAATCAACAAAACGGTATTAACGGCATGTTGGTGATGCAGTACTGAGAATATCTTGAGAAAAGGTAAGTCATCAACGGCAAAACCGACGTAGTTATGCGGTTGTATATCTGCAATACCCTTCTTGTGCAAGAGTCCAGTACGATATGAGTTGAGTTCATCCAAATTTTCCGCAGAAATTGCTTCCCAGATAAATAGGAAATACTCCGTTTTTTTCAACGCGTCCGGAATTTTTTCATTCAGTGCACGTAAACGATCTTTGTGTGATTTCTTACTTGATAGATCGGCAATGCCATGTATTGCCCCCAGAAGTGAAACAACTTTTTCTACCGACGCCTTCAGATACGTAAAGGCTAGATCAGCTCTCATCATCGTATCCATTTCAGCATTCATTAGACTCGCAGAGGCCTTTTTGTTCTCTACAACACTTGAGGCCAGAAGCAGATAATCAGAGATGGCCAAGATTGTTTTCTGTTGAAGAAACAAAAGATCGTATAAGTAATCAACTATGTCATTCTTCAACTCAATTGTGGATTTTCTAATTTCGTTGAATGCATATTCGACATGAATATTTAGAAACCACTTTACGGAAATGATTGGGATCTTGACGGCCATTAAATACGCGAGCTCGCATATATCATTCGCGTTCAACCACAACTTCAAGCGTAGTGTTGGATATGAATCAAGCAGTTTAAGTCTATTATTTGTACTAACTGCTAACGCAGAAATTGCATATGCTTTTGTTCTGTGACTATCAGATATGTGTTCAGTTGTCCACTCTCGTTCATGGTGTTTAACAGAAATCTTGAGTAAATGATCACCAAAATCTTCTTCATCACCGAAGACATCCTCAACCAGGGCTTTGTGTGCTTCGCGCATGATGTCATTGATATCAGGCACCCAACGGCCAATTACCAAACACTTGAACTTCTTCAACATGGGCTCAGATTTCCACACCGTGTGAGGATACACAACGGCGATGATTGAGCCTCGTTGCACTCTTATGCTTAACGGAACCAAAAAGTCGTTCTTAGGAGCCAACCTCCACTTCCACAAAGAGTCTATGAAATTTTTCATCTCCCAGTCACTCCTTCAACTAGAAATTGGCGTTCGGTTTGGATAGAATCTCCAGTTCCCGACCCGATCTGATACTTCGTAAAACCGAGTTCACTCTGGATCTCGATAATGGTGTTCTACCATTCGAATTTCACTTTCTGAGAGACCATAGATCTCGTAGACAAGCCGATCGATTTGGTCATCTATCAAATCGATCTGGCGCTTGAGCGAAGTTGCTTGTTGTGGGGTACGAAGGAGGTTTAGTTGTTCATTCAAAGCCAACATTTTACCAACGAGGGATTCAAGCTTTTCGTGAAGCGATACGTCACGCTTAGCACTGAAATCAAACTTTCGAATTGGCAAGAGCTTAATATCCTGAGGATTGAGTTTGGGAAACACTTCTTTCCCAAAGTTTGGCAACAAAAGTTCACCGTACCAGCTTAAAAGTCGAGAGTTTGCAATGCCAAGAATGCAGAATAGGGAGAGAGCACATTTCTCGCTTTTTAAGAACGGGGTAATACTATGACCATAATATGCTGTCTCATTTGTATACGTGACCTGAATTCGTCTTCCACGGCCGGGCACCTCTCTAAACAATAATCGTTCGCCTTTAAAAAACCGCGGTTCACGGGGTGCACCTAACCAAGGTCCATAACTAAGCCACTCCCCACTCCATCCAATTTGATAACGATTTACATCCTTACCCTCTAGCCACTTGCCGAAGGTTTTGTCCTTACGCGTCATTGCATGGTAGCCGCGTTTTTTGATAAGATTAGGTGTTTGTCCTCGGTACTTATCGTATGCAGTAACTCCCTGTATCGCTTCACCTAGTTCACCAAGCGTCGAACTGCAACCTGATATCTTGGAAATCAGGTTTGCTGCGGCAGGAGGCACTTTGAAATCTAGCACGAGTTGTGGTGTCTGCTTCCACTTAGCAACATTAATTTTCCAACTCCCTTTGCTAGTAATGATTTCTATTGAGGAATGCTTAGTGGACTTACTCACAACGCAAACACAGGTACTGACTACTGCCGCACTGAATACACCATCCCCGTAGAACTTGAGGCTCTCCAAAGAGGCTTTGAGTGATAAATATTTTCTGAGAGGAGCGCTGGATTCTAATCGGGTCCATAACTCAGGCGTTATGAAGGACATCCTTCCTTGCTCGTTTAGTAAACCTATTGCTCGCTCCATAAAGAACACATAAGTATCATACTTATAATTCTGCGTTTGATAGTGTCGCTTAAGGTATGCCTTTTCTGCATCCGACACTGTCGCACCATACGGAGGATTACCTATGACGGCATCAAAGCCTCCATTCTTAAAAACGGTTGGAAACGATTTTCGCCAATCAAACACATTGATTTTCAATGCCGTTTCATCATCAAGGGATAACTGCTCATCGTAAAAATCTGGCGCTACGATTGAATTGCCACACTGGATATTCCGGTCGATATCGGGCAACACTCGTTCCCGAAACATCTTCATTTGGTTTGTTAAGTATTCGCCAGACTCCCCCTCTAATACCTTGAGTAGCAACGAGAGTTTGGTTACCTCAACTGCTTGAGCGTCAACGTCAACTCCATAAATATGCTCAAGGAGAATTCGCTTTTTTTCCGTAGTTGTCAATCTCCACTCACCCTTTACGTTTCCAGGCCGGATACAAGCCTTACTACCCTTGCTATACAAATCCGAGCCTTCTGATATGTACGCGGAGAGATACCAATCGAGTAGATACTGATATGCACCAATAAGGAAGGAACCCGAACCACACGCTGGATCAACAATTCTCAGACCGTTTGCTTGCTTGGCTGTTCTCTTTCTCAATAGCACACCAACTGTTTGCTCGACAATGTAATTCACAATGTATGCAGGTGTATAGAATACGCCGCCAGCCTTTTTTACTTCGGGCTTATCTTCAACGACCGCATGGTGGCTCGCTGTTAGCCTGATCACTTTGCCAAGAAACTGTTCGTACACGCTCCCTAAGATGTCAGAGCTGAAGACGGAAAACTCATATGGACTATCAGGATAGTAGAGGTTCTTACAAATCTCCCTAAGTGGTTTATC
>JAGVJW010000119.1 GCA_020050895.1 bacterium
ATCGGTAACAGCATTTGCACAAATTCATGCCCTCGTGCGGCTCAATCAGCCTGTTGTAGACATGATACTGCTCGACGACGCAACGGTGCGAATGTTTACGCGTGATCTGGATGTTTGGGACGCATCTCCATCTACAAAGCTGTGGAAGCACACACCACCCAAAGTCAGCGTGGCACCTGGCTCCTTTTCGGTTCGCAGAGTTTCCCAGTTTACACAAGTTGGCACGATACTGCTTGGGTCGGGCCACATCATCCTAAACGTCGGTTCATCCGGAATCTCATCCGTTCTCAGGTCAACAGATAACGGCAGATCGTTCGACGTGATCGCCGTTGGTACCGATACGCTTGCATCAGCCGACATCATTCGAAAAACAGATGATGGCGTGGTGTATTTTCTCGACCGTGTTGGCCGTGTGTGGAAATCCGCCGATACCGGAAAGACCTGGACAAATATCAGGCTGCCATCGCAAATCCCAATCGGTGGTGCACGCGAGCTTGACATGGTAACAAGCTCCATGGGCATCTGCATTGATCATCAGCGCAATATTCATTTTACTACAAATGGCTGGAGTTCAGTACTTACGCCGATGACGTCCAAACGTGAGATTATGCGCACTCAGCCAACATTTCTTGAGTACTTCAATTGGAACAGACGTCTCGTGATGACGAATTCAATGCTCTATCTCATTGAAGGACCCGACATCTATAAGACGGCAACAAACGATTTGCTCTGGGACCGGTGGGACACGGTAAATACATTCAATGCATCTGATGATAGAAGAACACTTGCATGGTCTGACTTCAAAGGTCGGCTGTGGATTGCAAACTCCGCTGTAAGCAATCCACAACTTTTGTCCGAGAATGTGCTTCCGCCATCGTTGATCCGGGTATATGCGTCGGCAGTGATTACATACCGCGAGGACACCGGCCCAGTTGTCTATTCACACGGATCAGCTATGCCCATTTATCCGCGGAATGCCGATCAGGACTACGTCAGACCCTACATGACTGCTGTTGGTAAATCGGGTGAATGGGGCATCGATGCTATCGACCATCGATCCATCCATTTCGAACTGCTGCATCGAGATGTGAAATCCGGACGTTGGATAACCGATACGACTCTTACCAATGGTCCCGTACATGAGTTAAAGCTTCTTTCGTCTGATTCAGTGGTATTTGGAACGGCGTATAATAGATATGTTTACAATGCAAAGACTCGAGTGTTATCCGGCTATTCTGTTCGCAACCCATTGTCAGTATTTTTATCATCACCAGTTTCCAGATTCCGCGTATTAGTTGCCGCCGATGAACTTGATTCAACGCACGTGAAATGGTGTGAGTACAGACTTCAGGGAGATAATTTCGTTTGTGGTGAAGTAGTTGATAGTTCTCGATTCGGCGTCGAATCTCAACCTGCAGGCATTTCGATCCCGACAACGGAAATTGCTGCGCTGCTGAAGCACGTTAGCGCCCGTGGTGACGAACTGCTGACATCGAGTGAGATAGGAATTACTGCCGATGACATGAAATCGTTCGAAGCTATGCTGGATACTATATTTGTTTATGATTCATATTTCGATGTGCTCGATTTGTACCGACCGCCTCCTGCGCCGGAAGTACAGATTGCAGCCAGCCGCGCGAGGTTCAAAGAGATTTCTTCGTCAGTGTCTGATATGTCGGCTGAGATGATCACACAAGCGATTCTCGCATGGCGGCGCATACCAATGGATGAATACAGCCGATACCAAATAGAATTTGAGAACCGATCGGGAAATTTTACTCGGTTCACCGTTGAAAGGTCCGATAATGCGCATCCGCCGCTGATGCTGCCGTGGATTGGCCAATCCGGAGGCTGGCGTTGGCATTCGTGGGATAGGGGGCTGACGGAGCTGTTCATCAAGGCTATGCCTGCACAGGTGGTACCAGTGTTGTTCCTGGATATGTCGCGAACGCCTTGGTTGCTCGCCGCTGTTGCATCGTATATAGATGGCAAGGAATACGGGCGACGCCATATTTGGTCAGCTGGTCAGATAACACCAAGCGCGCGAAAGTAATGTTAGATTTGGCGTTTCTATTCTCCTCGGGGTGAGGACTACATGAACTATGCAGTAATCCTATTGCTGTTGTTTATTACAACAACGGCACGGACGCAGGATACAAGCGGCGTAAACGACTATGTTACTCTGGCATCACAACCCGCAGATGTATTGGTCGATGGTCGGTTTGTTGTTCGCTACTATGCATCTCTGCTTGATTCTCCTCCTTCTCAGCGCGCTGAGGCAACGACGAGGCGAATCGCCTATGCGCTGGACCACATGAAGGATGGAAAAATAGTTGTGTCGAAGTCCGAAGTTGGTTATGCCATCATGCTCGATGAAAGCCCGACGGTTTTTGTAACAGCATTGGATAAGGATCCACTATCGCCGGAGCCAATCGAATCTGTTGTCGAGCAATCGCGAACTGCTATTGAAACAGTTGCCAAAGAATATCGGGAAGCGAGATCGTTGCCCGACATCATTCGCGGCATAGCGGTGACAATAATTGCCACGGCTCTGCTTTATGTTTTGCTACGATTGTTGTTGTATGGACGTAGGAAGGCTCTGAATGTAGTTATTAAATATGTTGAGAGTATCATTCAGCAGACAAAACTGAGAAGCCTCGCCACCGGCTCCCGTCTTATCAATGTTACACTGTCTCGGACCATCTCAATTGCGGTAATCGCATGTATCGCCATTGTTTGCTATTTCTACCTTTCAGCAGTCTTTGAACAGTTTCCCATAACCAGAAGTTATGGCGCACAAATGTTGCGTATCGTTAGCGACACTGCTTACATGGTTTTGAGATCGGTGATACAATCCGTACCTGGCTTGCTCATGGTGGCTGTAATTCTTGTAGTTGCCATGTACATCAATAGGGGCATTAACGCACTACTTGATCGGATAGAAAGTGGCGTCGTCCGTGTTGCCATACTCGACAAGGAACTTGCAGCTCCAACTCGGCGGATTGCATCAATCGCCGTTTGGATTTTTGCACTAGCGCTTGCCTACCCATACATTCCCGGCTCATCGACCGATGCATTCAAGGGAGTGAGCGTTGTAGTTGGTTTTATGCTGTCACTTGGAGCAGCCGGTGCCGTGGGACAGGTAGCCTCGGGCCTCATGATCATGTATTCGAAGAAGATCAAGATTGGTGATTGGGTCACGATAGGAGAGCATACCGGTACGATTGAAAGTATCGGTTTCGCTGCTACTCGTCTTGCGACGTCCTTTATGGAAGAGGTATTAATTCCAAACGGAACGGTGATGACGACTACTGTTGTCAATCATACACGTCTTGCAGAATCCGGAACAATGTACAGCACGAGCATCACAATCGGTTATGATGCCCCTTGGCGACTCATCAGAAAGATGATGATTTCTGCTGCTGCAAAGACAGATGGAATATCTGCAGCACCTGCCCCTTACGTTACACAGACAACATTGAGCGATTTCTATGTTGAGTATCGTCTGACGGTTAATATGGAGGATCCCAACCGGCGTAGGGATGTGGTTGATGCATTGCACGCAGCAATACAGGATACGTTCAATGAGAATGGTGTCCAGATAATGAGTCCGCACTACCTCAGCGACCCCGACAAACCAAAAATTATTGATAAAAAAATGTGGGATCCGCCCCTTACATCGGATCAGCCCACTATGGGGCATCAGAGCCTTCCCCGCAGGCTTGAACGCTTGCAAAGAGTTAGAAAGGATGAGAAGGCCGAGGAAGCCGGAAATGGGATTACTGCTCCAGGTACGTAGAAATACGTAATTTTTCTTGCTAAATTGATTTTCATGTCTTAGATTGTCCGGGTAATTGAGGGGCTAGTACACATATTCCCTAAAGGGGGAGGCAAAGCTATGATTAACAAGGTACTTGCGACGATTCTTTCCGTCGCGGCCATTCTTGTTGGCTGTTCCAGTTCTACGAATTCGATTGAACCGAACCAGTCACTGGTGAGTTCGGGCAAAGATGGTTTTATTCAAGGGGGCAATGGAGCTATCAAAACCGAAAAGGTCTTGACAACAAACGTCAAGAACCGGTGTACGAATCAGTCGGTGAGGATGACTCTCGAGTTTAAGATTATTGAGACATCCAATGATGAGAACGACAGAGTGCACGACGGCCGTCATGTAGTTATGAATGGTTACGGAGTGATGCTCGATGGCACTGAATGGTACATTCACACAACATCGAATACTATCGTGAATTCTGACGGAGACGGATATCCGTATACAGAGAATATGATTACAAACTCGCGGCTTAAAATTAAAAATGGTGATGGTGTTGAGTATAAGCTGAGTGTGAGATACCACATTACTTACAATGCCAACGGCGACGTAACCATAGAGATCGACGAAACAGATCTCGACTGCGACACTTGACCTCAGAGTACGTTTTCGTACTCACATCCCAGACCCTTGTCACCCCCTCGGCAAGGGTCTTTTTTATTTCTATCGATAAGGTGCTCGTAGCGGCCAATAAGTGAGTGTGTTTCTTGTAGATTGAACGTCATATTTTTAACAGATCACGTGAAACCTGACGTAACCGAATCACTGCAGGATCTCGCTCTATTTCCGGAGATGAATCCTGGTCCTGTATGCAGGATGGATCTTGAAGGCAAAATTTTGCTGGCGAACAGAGCAGCACGCGAATTGTTTAGTGCTGAAGACATTGTCGGTAAATCTTGGCTGGAAATCTGTCCAGGCATGACGTTGTTGCTCTGGAAAGGTATCGTCCGTGGTGGAGAGCGCGTTATGCATGAGGCAGAGGTATCCGGACGCCACGTTCTCTTCACACATCTATTCCCCGAGTCACATCAAACCATATTTGTTTATGGGGCCGATGTAACTGAATTGCGTAATGCCGAACGTCAGATTTCAGAAATCGCACGCTTCCCGGAGATGAACCCTGGTCCGGTATTGCGACTAGACCACGCTGGTATTGTTCTTTTAGCCAACCAATCTGCGCGGAAAATATTTGGAGATGATGTTATTGGCAAGATCTGGTTTAATCTTTGTAACGATGTTGATAAAACATTTTGGAATTCCGTTCTTACCACTGAAAGCCCCCTACCAATAGAGTCTGAAAAAGGTGGCTGCGTGTACAGTTTCTCGCACCGGTACGATCCGAATTCGAATCTGGTTTTTGTTTTTGGCGCCGACATCACACAGCACAAGCTCACAGAGAAGGCGCTGCGCCAAAGCGAAAAAATGGCTACGCTTGGCACGTTGGCTGCAGGCGTAGCTCACGAACTGAACAATCCTGCCGGAGCTGCGAAGCGCGCAGCAGAGCAGCTTGTAGAAGCCATGGAGAAAC
>JAGVJW010000195.1 GCA_020050895.1 bacterium
AACTGAGCTATTCCCGCAACACAAAGAACCTGATGCAAACATACGCGGTGGATCACTGACTGTCAACGTAGAAAACCATCACTTTTGATAATATCGTTACAAATCTGTGCTTAGAGATATCCACACCTCTATCCACAGAATAGCCTGGCGCCCCTGTTAATTACCCTGAATCGCGAAAATTATCAGAAAATATAACCATACAAGCTCAGCTGAGAGCACACAAGTGCATTGTCTGTCAAGTAGTTAGAGATTTATCAAAATCTGATTTAAGAGAGAAAATCTTAATAAAAGATTTGGCAACCTCTTCCCTGACCTGATGAAATGAGTGTCTAATTTTCGTCTCCGCAGAAATACTAGTCACAGACTTATCATGAATTCCACAGGGTATAATGGTGTCAAAAAGCGACAAATCATTGTTCACATTCAGGGCAAATCCGTGCGTTGTCACCCATTTTCTGCAATGAATTCCGATAGCACAAATCTTTCGATCGCCCCCTACCCAAACTCCCGTTAATCCCTCGATGCGATGTGCATGGATGTGAAAGACCAAAAGCGCGTCGATGATTGCTTCTTCAATGCTGCGAAGAAACAAGTGTAAATCGGGTGTTGTGCGCTGGAGGTTGAAAACTGGATAACCAACAAGCTGTCCCGGATTGTGAACTGTTGCTTCGCCTCCCCGATCGGTTTCAAAGAATGGAACATTAGAAAACCGTTCGCTGTGATACGACTCCAGGATGGATCCGGCTTGTGTTGTACGCCCGAGCGTGATCACCGAAGGATGCTCGCAAAACACGAGCGTATCATCAGCATTGTGTTGCAGAATATCATCGGCGATAGCTAGCTGCCGATTCCACGCTTCTTGATAATCTACAAGACCCCAGTTAGTAACGATCATCTTACGATGCGGGAAGAGTTGTGTCTTAAAAATTAACGCATTCGTCGTAAGCCAGGGCAGCAGACTCCATGATTGCCTCGCTTAAAGTTGGGTGGGCATGGATGGTTTTAAAGATTGTTCGTCCCGTTGCATCGAGTGCACGCGCGAGACCAAGTTCACCGATCATTTCAGTTACATCGGGACCTATCATGTGAGCTCCAAGCAGCTCTCCATATTTCTTATCGAAAATAAGTTTAACAAATCCCTGTGCCTTGCCTATTCCATGGGCCTTCCCATTGGCTGTAAATGGGAACTTGCCAACACGTACCTCGTACCCGGCTTCCTTTGCCTTTGCTTCGGTTAGACCGACACTTGCAACTTGTGGCTGACAATACGTGCAGCCTGGTATGTTGCCATAGTCTACCTCGGCGTGATGTCCGGCAATAATCTCGGCCGCTGTAATACCTTCGGCTGATGCCTTGTGAGCCAGCCAGGGGGCACCGGCAACGTCTCCTATTGCATAAATGTTTGGGACAGAGGTTCGCATGGCTTTGTCGATTCTAATCCAGCCGCGTTCAATCTTAACACCTGCAGCCTCCAGCCCAATATTCTCGATGTTGCCCTGCACACCAATGGCATTTAGCGCCTTGTCTGCTGTAATCGTTTCCTTTGAACCGTCTTTCTTTTCAACGATGATTTCAACTCCCTTGCCCTTCTTCTTGGCTGACAGAACCTTTGTCTCCAACATAATTCCAATACCATCCTTCTCGAAGGATCGCTTCAATTCTTTCGAGATATCTTCATCTTCGACGGGAAGAATCCGATTCATCATTTCTATGATAGTAACTTTTGTTCCAAATGCATTATAGAAGTAGGCGAATTCAATACCTATAGCGCCGGCTCCCATTATCACGAGAGTCTTTGGTGCTTGTTGCTGAAGCATGGCTTCGGTAGACGTAAGAACAAATTCCCGATCTACATCGATTCCCGGAATCTGCCTTGCCCGGGCTCCGGTTGCGATGATGATGTTCTTGGCATCAATCGTATCGGTCATCTTTCCTTCTGCATCTACAACTTCAATTTTCGTTGCGCTCTTTAACGAAGCTGTCCCTCTGATGTCGGCAACCTTGTATTTCTTGAACAGGTAATTAACTCCGTTACTCATTTTATCGGCAACTCCCCGCGAACGCTCAATCACCTTGGGGAAGTTGACGTCGAGCCCCTTAACATCGAATCCAAAATCGGCAGCATGCTTGAAAAAATTCATGTACTCGGCGTTCTTGAGCAAGGATTTCGAGGGGATACAGCCCCAGTTGAGGCAAACGCCTCCCAGCCGATCGCGTTCAATGCAGGCAGTCTTTAGTCCAAGTTGAGCTGCACGAATTGCAGCAACATAGCCGCCGGGTCCGGAGCCAATTACGACTACGTCAAAAGCATGCTGATTCATATTCGGTGAACATTTATCGTTGGTAAGGGACAGGATTCAGGTGGTTTTTTCTGAATCGACAGGATCACAAAGATACAGCTAAACAAGTAATCGACTGAGTAGTGTTTGTTGAACACTGAAGCGAAATCTTTTCTATGTTGCAGTTGGGGATGTGGATATTGGCGATTGGGGAAACCGTCATTTTTATTCATGAGGTTGGAGGGAACATGAAATTATCGTCACTGCTTATCATCGTTTTGACTGTGAGCATTGTCTCGTTCTTGCTTGACGGGCTCTGGCACATGGTCATTTTTAAATCAACCTATGACCAGACTGAAGCATTACTTGCGCCAATTTCAATGCCCTCAGCTGGTATTCCATGGCATTACTTTGTAGTTGCGTTAATTACTAATTACATCTTCCTCAGATTCGCTGTAAACGCTTCAGCATCGGGTCTTACGCTTCCTGCCGCAGTGGAATCTTTTACGCTGGGATTTCTTGCTCTTGCTGTGTACTATAATGTTATCTCCATGTACCGTTTTGCCAACTGGCCTTTTTCGGTCTCCATCATTGATATCATTTGGCATACGGTGAATGGTTTTATTGCAGGTATCGTTGCTGTACAAGCGGCTAGGATATTCAGCAAGTCCTATGGCAGTCGCCAAACGTCTTAACGCAAAACTTATCTCATGTTAACGTTCACTCATGTTGTTGCAACGGAAGTAGCTCTCTAGTTCACTTCCGTTCAACGGAATTAACAACCACTAGTGGAGGATATCGCATGAAATGGAAGGGATTCATTTACGCTCTCCTTGCTGGATCACTCGTCGCATGGGGCGTCGACTTTCTAATGTATGAAGTGATTTTTAAAGATTCCATGGCTGATATGAATAAGACCTTCGCCTCTGTTATGTATGCAGAGGGCCAGGGACCTAGCCATGCATGGTTTATCGTATATGAAGTATGCCGAATGGCAATTGTAGCTCTTATCATTCTGCAGCGGCCGATGATGGGATTTGCAGCCTTTATCTGGGGCTTATTAGCAGCTGGCCTTACGATCGTCATCATGGATTTTTGGTGGGTGATGATGTTCCCTGCAATGAATTTCAGTTACATGTTCATGGATGTTGCCTCTGGCGCAGTCCTTGGTGGAGTATTCGGATGGTTAATGGCATTCGTTTATTCGAAAGTGAAGTAGAAATAACTGAAATCGTTAAACAAAAAGAGGACGGCCTGTGTGGCTGTCCTCTTTTTTATATGGGTCTGCTTTACGCTGAACCGTGTTAATTACGTGTGATACTCGAATGACTCTGTGATCAATGGATCGTTAACGGCAACAGCATTACGCTTTGTATTCAAGCGCGCAGCCAGATATAAAAACACACCGGCAAAGAATGCCACCCCTGTGAATTCCTGCCAGCCAAAGAGCATGGAATCGGTCTGCATCACCTTACCGACTGCAGGCATTACAATCCACACAATGTCGATGTAGTGTGCCAGGAGTATTACAATCGCAGCCACCGTCAGGAGCTTAATCTTTCGTTTAACGTCCTGACGCAGCAAGAGTACAAACGGCAGAACAAATCTAAATATCATTAGCAAGTACCCGAATATCCCCCATGAACCCGATGTTCTGTATGTGAAATAAACTGTTTCTTCGGGAATGTTCGCATACCAAATAATGAAGTACTGAGAGAAGCCGATGTATGCCCAGAACACGGAAAATGCAAACATCAACTTTCCAAGGTCGTGAAAATGCTCTTCACGGATGTATCCTCGAAGTAAACCAGCTTTGTACATGTA
>JAGVJW010000215.1 GCA_020050895.1 bacterium
CGATGATGGGGAAGCCAATGTCATCCATGTCGGGTATTGACCTCCAATCTCCCAGAAAATTGCCGCCAGACGCTTGTGCTCCACATTCGTTGATATGTCCTGCAACGGTACCTGCAGCAAGTTTGTCCCAATCCTCCATACTCCAACCAAACTCATGAATCATTGGAGCGAGCGTAAGCCCCGTGTCTGTGGTGCGGCCCGTAACGATAATCTGTGCGCCCTGCTGCAGTGCTTCGACAATCGGCCTTGCACCGGTATAAACATTTGCGCTCATCAATCTCTCGCGTACGTCTGCTATCGGCTGGCCTGTTTCCATGTGGTTCATGGGATGCCCATTGTCAACAAGGTTATCAATCCGGCTAAGTATATCATCGCCGGTTACAACTCCGATGCGCAACCCCCTGATTCCTTTCTTTTTTGCAATGTCGAAGATCATGTCTCTCGCAGCAATGGGGTTCACTCCTCCGCCATTTGTGATCAGCGTAATGCGCTTGTCCATTATGAATGGGAGAATTTCATCACAGACCGATATCAGATCTCTGGCATAACCGAGTTTAGGATCGCGCATACGCTGCTTTTGCAGAATCGACATCGTGACCTCGGCGAGATAGTCCATCATCAGGTAGTCTATTTGACCGCGCGACACCTGTTGCAGAGGGGCTGACTGCAAATCGCCCCAAAATCCCTGACCCGACGCAATCCGGATAAATTCTTTCATGAAACAGACGTTGGTGGATGTTTTTGATGCTCGTCGGAAGATGGAAGCGACCAAAGAATTGGCGCCGAACACGATGCCGCTATCATCCGTACCAGATCATCAGCAGAAAATGAAAAAATACGAAAGCTGTATTCATCTAACGGAAGACTTACTTTTACTGTGATCCACCAACGGTGTTCAACCAGGCGGACAGCAATGATTTCCTGAAATGGTGCCGCAACATTCTGGTCAAGCATAACGGCTCGTATCACAAGCCCCTTCGTTTTAACCTGCGTTCTCTGAAATAGAATTCTAAGAGAAAACTGCATCGTTTGAGCAGCGAGAATCATCGGTAATGCATACGTAACGATTGAAGGCTTGAGGATATAGAATGCAATGACTGCAACACTGCCGACAAATACCCATAATCCGGCAACTGTTATCCCCGCGGCAGCGTCGACAAAGCTATCGCGGTCCTCACCCATTTTAAGCCGCTTTACATCGAGGTTGTCGAGGATCTGACGATATGCAAGAGCCCCGAAGAAGATGCAGGCAAAGACAAATGCAACATAACCACCATATAATAGTGAAACTGAGTCGGGCATCATTTGGCCGATTCGAATTGTTCGAAGGTTAAAAATCGCCATGTTTGCAAACCAGTCCTCATATACCTTTTCATACTGATAGATGGATTCTCTTGCCCAACGGCTACGCTCCGGCAGAGAGCAAAAACAGCTCTCGGTACGCGATCTTTCGATCATCACCAAGATACGGGAACCGTATATCGTGGCAATTGAAGGCGGACGGTACGATGTATTGCCCTCGGTGTATGTCCGCTCGTTTATACGGACTCTTGCCCATGCACTTGGCATAGATGCACGTGAAATTCAGTCACTGATGAACGAAGCATTTGATTCGGATCATCCTGGTAATGAGCGTTTGCCGAGAGCCGATGAGCGTGAGTATGCAAACCAACCTAATGTTATTTCAGAGGCGGTACAAAGAGCCTCCAGGGGGCTTGAACGTCCTGTTGGTGTGGTTAGAGGCTTGGCAGCGTCAAACGTTCTCCGAGATGCTCTGACGCGTAAGAATGCGGTTCTGTATATCATCGCCGCTGTACTAGTGATGTCTGCCCTTGTATATCTCGTTTTCTTTTACCTAGGACGCTCAGATCAGTCTGTGACGTCGATCCCGGAACTGGAAATCAAGTTGGACAATGTGCCAGCTGTAGAGGCTGCCGATAGCTTGGTCCTAACAGCAATTGTAACCGACACAGCATGGATGACGCTTACAGCTGATGGCAGCTATACCTACCAGGTCACCCTTATTCCAGGAGTTAACTACCGCTGGTCGGCTAATAACAAGTTTATCCTCTCGTTAAGCAATGCCGGTGGTGTTCGGTTTGCCAGAAACGGACAAGCCTTGCCTTTGTTCGGCAAGCAGGGCGAAGCTGTCAGATCGGTGATAATTACCCGATCAGATATTGTGAGTTCTTCGCAAGTCCAACAACAGGGCGAAGTACGTTCATGGCAAACGCCTACGCAATCGAACTCGCGCCAGACAAAAAAGGCAAGTAGACAGAAGACTATCGATCCGCGCTCGACGCCGCTGATAACACCCGCACCAAGAAAAGATCCTATCAGCAGACAGCCACCGCAAAACCCTCCCAGAAATTAATAAACCTGCCGCAAAACCTGTCTAGAGATTTATCCTCACGGCATCGTGTATACGGATTACGCCAACACATTTCCCCCCACGTACAACTGGTAAAACGCTGATCTGCCTGCTGCGTTTTTCCATTAATGTTAATGCCTCGTGCAGTGTGGACTCCGGCGAAATTGTAATGGGATTTAACGTCATAACATTATTTACTATCTCATTCACAACATCGGCACCGAGGCTTACAATTCTTCGGATATCACCGTCGGTAATAATTCCTAAAAGCATGTCCTGATCATCCACCACACAAACAATTCCCATAGCCTTAGTTGTGAGTTCTATGAGCGCCTTACTTAGAACGTCGGCAGCACGCACAGTTGGCATATCTGCACCAGAGTGCATAACCTCTTCCACCGTTCTCAGCAACGCTGCACCAATGGCACCATCCGGATGCGACTTACTTAGCCTATCCATCATCCCTCCCGAAGCTTCTGCGCAACACACCGTGAGTAAATCTGCCACAATCATTGCAGAAGTTGTAGATGTTGTTGGGAGTAAATCCTGATCGTCAATTTCTTTAGTATAGGGGGCTAGTGCAACAGCATCGGATATGTTGCCAAGGCTTGATCCACGTCGGGCAGTAACGGCTACAACTCGCACTCCTGCTGCCTTTGCAAGCGAAGTAAATCGGAGCAGTTCGGGTGTTTCGCCGGATTTGCTGAAAGCAACGAGCACATCGTCTGAATCAATGAATCCTCCGTCGCCGTGCAAAGCATCAACTGGATGAAGATACTGTGAATGAAACTGCAGACTTGTAAGTGACGCCGCCATTTTACGAGCGATGAATCCAGATTTCCCAAGGCCTGATGTAATGATGGAATGTGCACCAGTAAGAATATGCACGGCAGCCGCGAAGCCACCACCCAGTTCCAGTTTAATCAGGTCCAATGTATCCTGCTGTATTTCAATAGCAGCTTTGGCTCTAGACACGATGGTCTCAGTTGTTTCGGTACGACTATTGGTTGACATGATACGAAAGTACATTAAAGAAAAAGCCTTCCGCATTGAATGCGGAAGGCTTTTTTATTTCGTGCTGAATACCAGTGAGTGCCGATCAACGGACGATAGTCATCGTCTTAGAAAGAACAACATCACCTGCAGTTAGCTTGTAGACGTATGCGCCCGAAGAAACATCATAACCCCGGGAATCTCTTCCATCCCACTCAAGGTGCTGTTCATTGCTTGAACCAGCTACTTCAGCATCATAGAGTGTGACAATCCTGTTGCCCATCATGTCGAACACTTCAAACTTCACATTAGTTGTACTTGGAATGTGAAAGCCGAACGTGGTCTTGCCATTCGAAGGGTTCGGATGATTGCTGTCTAAGACAACAGAAGTGTTGTCTGTTTCGATGTTCACGACGTTCGAGAAGAACTCGCGACCGTCTCTGTCTTGCTGGCGCAGACGATACTGATACGACGAGCCAATCTTAATCTCAGAATCGAAGAACTTGTAGTTAGTGGTTTCGGTGGTGTTACCGGCACCGGCTACG
>JAGVJW010000302.1 GCA_020050895.1 bacterium
AAAGCATATCGCACAGATCGATCTGTAAGTTCTTTTATAAGAAAGGAATTGGCTGCTGTCGACGATGCAGTTAATAAAGGGAACGTGAGCCAAGAAAGGGGCGAAAAGGCAACAGAGTCACTTTCATTCCTTCAGGAAGCGATTAAGAAAAGCTCATTTCTCCAGTTAGGCTTAAAGTCAGTACCGTTCATTGGTTCTGCTCTTACCCTCATAGATTTTTTCACGGGTGGGGGTCAGACTGAGTCATATACTCCACCAATCACTTTTAGAGAAGAATTAACAACAATCGGCACACTGACAGCAGGTTCCCAATATGAGTCGATCTACTTTGGGAATCCTGGTGGAGTTCTCGCCGGTTTCGATCTAAAAGAGCAGCCATATTACAACAATCCGCTTGGTGTGTTCGCAATTGTTAGGACGCCAACCTATGACTATTGGATAAACGAAGCCGAGATAATTGAAACAAGCACGGATAATTGTTTAACAGGTCACGCATGGGATCATTACTTTTTTAAACTGAATTTACCGATTGAATTCGCAGTTAATCCAGCAAGTGGATTTGAATGGGAAGATGAGGGTGATATTGAGATTTTAGCGTCATTGGTGACTGAATTTGACGACAATTCAGCTTATCCATATGTGTCGAAAGAAGTGGGTGATACAGATACGCGTGACTTCTTCATTCAAGAACAAAATCGTAGAGTATCCACGCGATACGTACCACTGAGTTGTGCCGATGAAATGACACTTGAATGTAAAGTAAGACGAGACGATGCACGCGAACGACCCGGTTGCGAGTGGAACACATGGTTTGCATCTCATCCTGAACCTGCAGTGCTACAACCTCGCGTTTACGCGAAACTGCTCGTGAATCTGAAAAGAAAGGATGGAGGACCAAATGTATTGTTTGCGGGAATGTATCCCTTGAGACAAGGCAGCGAGGTTACAGGTTCGGGAAACTGGACGCGCGGTGAGTGGAATTCTGTTGCAGCTCATATTGAACTGGATGAGGAAATCACAACAAACTCTGAGTTTGCAGCGTGGGAAACTGTCGATATCAAACCGGGTTTTAAGGTAAGTAATAACGCAACATTACTCGTAACTGCTGGTGAGAAGATTACAGTATCCGGCGAAGTGACTCTGCCGAATAAAGCTACACTAAGAATTGGCACACCAGTTCAATGCGAAGGGACAGTGCGAGGCATGGATGCTGAGGATCTTAAGGATTTTTGCACGTCGAACAGCGAAGGAGATTACAAACCGGATTCACGCAAGATGTCTAAGGAGGGTTTCCCAGGATTTGACCTAAAAATGCATGATGCCGATGAATCAGGAATCGTTGTAAGCAGGGCATTCCCCAATCCAGCATCTTATTCTGTGTCTTTGTATGTGGAAACGGAAGGTGAAATAACAGTCAATGTCAAAGTGTTTAATGAGCTGGGTGTGATTGTTGGAAATGAGTCGAACCACAAACTTATGCAAGGCATTAGCAGAATCAATCTGAACAACCTTGAAGTTGCAGGCTGTCACACCATAGTAATTGAGGCTGAAGGAAAGATGGTAACACGACACTTTATTGTTGTGAAATAGACCTTCTCAAAAATCTTACTCTTGGGGCCGAGTCAAACTGACAACTGAAGTTTTTCCGAAATTTCTCAACTCAACATATCCCACCTACCACACAAATTGTATGACAATCGTGAAAGATTTATTGATGCGATGAGGTAGTGGTAAACGGTAGATTTTGGCACCTTTGCTGTTGATACTCAGCAGAAGGTATTTCAATAAATGGCAACTCATCTGTTATTCAACAAATAGATGAAATATATACATGCCGCAACAGCGGCCACTCTTCATATTTTTGTTCATGCCCCTTACCACACAAATAAACACAGACCTTAAAGACGCTATGAAGACCGGCAACAAGGTCCGCCTGGAAACACTACGTTCCATTCGAGCAGCGATACTGGATTTTGAGAAAAGTGGCGTCGACAGGGAAATGACGCCTGATGATGAGTTAAAAATCCTGAACTCTGCGGCAAAGAAGAGAAAGGATGCTATTGATATTTACGAAAAGAACGGAAGACAGGAAGCGGCAGATAAAGAACGGATGGAGCTTGACATCATTATGTCGTATCTCCCAAAACAGCTTACTGAAAGTGAAATTCGCGACATTATAAAAGAAATAATCATATCGCTAAACGCAACACAGCCCAGCGATCTTGGAAAGGTTATGGGCTCGGCCATGAAGCAGCTGAAGGGGCGGGCCGATGGAAACGTCATCCAGTCGGTTGCCAAGTCCTTGTTAGGAGCTGCATAGCTAATGGCTGTGCCGGACTTAGAATTGGATTCGCTTCGTGAATTGGATTTACTGCACGTTCTTGAATTAGTAAGCCGGCGTTGCGTTTCTGACTACGGCAAAGAAATACTTGTAAATGTCAGACCGTTTAACCAAGTGGATGCTCTCCGACTTGAACTGAACTTGGTTCAGGAATGTCTCGGACTGCTGCTGCTTAATGAACGCCCTCCATTAGATCACCTACCGGATGTTAGGCACCTTGTACGGAAATCGCAAATCGAGGGCAATTTTCTTTCGGCTCCGGAGCTTATCACAGTGTTGGAGTCGATGCAGACGTCGCGTTCTGTCCGACGCTTCATCTCCGTCAAGAGTGAATCATCCCCCGAACTTCACCTGTTGTGTTCAGATTTAATCGATGACAAGGTGTTGGAGAAGCACATTCACGATTCCATCGATGAAACCGGATCGGTGCGCGATACTGCCAGCAGGGAATTGCAGACTATTAGACGCGACATCCATGAACTCGAAGCGCGTCTTCGGCACAGGCTCCAGCGCATACTAAAAAAATATGGCGAAGATGAACTGCTACAAGAAGACTTCATAACACAGCGTGACGGTCGGTTTGTACTTCCGCTGCGAGCCGAAAACAAACGTGCTGTCGATGGAATTATTCATGGTGTTTCACAAACCGGATCGACAGTTTTCTTTGAACCTGCTGAAACGTATGAAATGAATAACGATTTGTCGTTGCTGCATGGACGAGAGCAGCGCGAAATCATACGTATTCTTACAATGTTAACGTCAGAGGTCGGCTCTGTAGGCCATCATCTTGAAGCTACTTTCGACATTCTGATACATCTCGACACCTTGATTGCCCGTGCTCAGTACGCCCTTGATTTCGGCGGCATCAAACCCAAGATAGTTGACGAAGGAATCATTGAACTGACAAACGTTCGACATCCCGTTCTGGTTCAGAATGCCACGGCAACACAGGCAGAGGTAGTTCCGCTCAGTGTCTTGATTGATGCCAACAACAGAGGCATCCTGATATCCGGACCTAATGCGGGTGGTAAGACGGTTGCGATGAAGACTATCGGACTATCACTCATCATGGCGCTGTCCGGAATTTTCCCACTGGGGATGTGTACCATGAATATGCGGAGGATATTTACCGCAATCGGCGATCACCAATCTATTGAATCAAATTTGTCGACGTTTTCATCGCAAATCATACGTATTCGCGACATCCTTGCAGAGTGTGGCGAAGATGCTGTTGTACTAATCGACGAAGTGTGTGCAGGAACAGACCCCGCTGAAGGCGGCGCATTGGCTGCAGGTGTGCTGGATTCAATCATAGAACGCAGTGCATGCTTTATCGTTACCACACACCAATCATCACTCAAACAATACGCTCTAACACATCCACACGTCACGAATGCCTCGTTAGCTTTCGATGAAGAAAAGTTGCAGCCAACATTTCGGTTTCAGTTTGGTGTACCTGGAAACAGCTATGCCTTTGATCTTGCAACAAATGTTGGACTCCCTCAGGTTGTAATTCAACGGGGTAGGAACTACCTTGATGAGCGCCATGATGAACTTGAGCAAAGCATCAATGCAATGCAGCGATTTCGCAGCGAGGCCGAACAGGCACGTGCAACGTCGGTCGAAGAAAGAAACACGGCGGAAAAAATTCGTAAAGATCTTGAGGAACGCTTAGAGACAGCCAAGGCAAGACGTGGGGCAATTGTCGAAGAAGCTCGTGAAGAAGCACGCGAGTTGCTACGAAATGCCAATGCTCTCATCGAGAATACGATTCGAGAAATTCGTGAAGGTGAAAACAGTGCTGCGGAAGCTAAGAGAATATTTGAACAGAAAAGGCAGACATTCGAACTTCCGTCTGCTGTTAAGAACACGACAATTGAAGATTCTGCACCGATAAGCGTCGGATCCAAAGTTCAAGTATCAGGAAGCGGTGCCTTGGGGGAAGTCTATGCCATAGAAGGACAGAATGCTGTTGTAGATGTTGGCGGCATCAAGTTTAGAGTTAACGTGGAGAAGCTGGAGAGAATCGCAGAGGAAACGGGGAATAAAGCAACGCACGGACATGGGAAGAGATTCGACACTGGACTGGGGGAGAGACCGACACGTGGACATGGAGAATTCTCCGTCAGCGTCGTTCTGGATTTAAGAGGTAAACGTGTTGATGAGGCATTGCAAGAGTTAGAGAAGTTTCTCGATAGGGCAATTGTGTCAGGTGCGCCTTTTGTAGAAATCATACACGGCAAAGGAACCGGAGCGCTGCGCTCTGCTGTTCACAACTATCTAAGTCAGCGATTAGAAATTTCGCTGTTTCGTCCGGGAGAAATTCATGAAGGGGGCGATGGCATTACGATAGCCACGATTGCGATTCAGTAATTTCGCATGATGTTCAGGAAAGTATTGATTGCAAACAGGGGTGAGATCGCACTAAGAGTTATCCGTACGTGCAAGAATCTTGGAATTAGCACAGTTGCTATTTACTCCGATGTCGATGAGGCTGCCCTGCATGTGGCCGAGGCAGACGAAGCAATTTGCATTGGGGGGATTACGCCAAGAGAATCGTACCTCGATGCAGATAAGGTAGTCAATGCTGCACTGACATCCGGTGCAGAAGCTATTCACCCCGGTTACGGATTCTTGAGCGAAAATGCTGCCTTTGCAAGGTTGGTTGCCGAGCACAATATCACATTCGTTGGACCTTCGCCCGAAGCAATTGCAATGCTAGGTGATAAAACGGCTGCACGTGCTCTTGCAAAGAGCGTCGACGTGCCCGTGGCGCCCGGCAGCGACGGATCGCTCTCGTCACTTGATGAAATCCACACACTTATTAGTGATATCGGATTGCCCGTCATCATCAAGGCAGCTGCAGGGGGGGGAGGCAAGGGTATGAGGATTGTAGAGAATGAGGCGCAGCTCGACTCGCTTTTCCATCAGGCTCAGGGAGAAGCACTGGCATCGTTCAACGACGATAGAGTATTTGTTGAGCGATACATCGACAGGCCCCGCCACATTGAATTTCAGATTCTTGCCGATCACCATGGTAACGTTGTTTACTTTCCGGAGCGGGAATGTTCAATTCAGCGCCGACACCAAAAAGTTATTGAAGAATCACCTTCCGTTGCCGTCACGCCTTTACTGAGATCGAAGATGGGTGAAGCTGCCGCCCGGCTTGTGCAGGCTGCCGGATATACCAGTGCGGGTACGCTGGAGTTCCTACTCGATAGTCGAGGGGAATTCTATTTCATGGAGGTAAACACGCGCTTGCAGGTTGAGCATCCAGTGACTGAAATGGTGACGGGCATCGACTTCGTTGAACAGCAATTGCGGATTGCATCCGGAGAGCCGATGAGTGTTAAGCAGCAAGACGTAATGCAACCTAAGGGCCATGCCATTGAGTGCCGAATATGCGCAGAAGATGTATTCTGTGATTTTCTTCCCGATATCGGACGGGTGGAGTTCATGCGTTTGCCAGAAGGCACTGGAATTCGTAACGACAGTGCATTATACGTTGGGTACGAGGTAACAGTTCATTACGATCCCATGGTTGCGAAGCTGATTGTATGGGCAGAAGACAGAAGTACATGCATTGAACGAACAAAAAATGCTCTCGATAATTATCATCTTGCAGGATTTAAGACAACGATTCCGTTTTGTAGGCTTGTGGTTGATTCCGAGCCATTTTTGCGTGGAGAATATTCAACGTTTTTTACAAGGGATCACTGGCCCCTTAACCATAATCAAAATATTGACCAAATTGTTGGCGCGATTGCTGCCGCAGGCCTTGTAAACGAGCAAACGCGCCGACGACCACTTCCAATTTCCGAATTCTGATGAATCTTTACTCAGAAATAGATGTTGATGTATCCACAGCAAACGAGTTGGGTCTTACAAGTGTTGAATACGACCGTATTTGCGAAATACTTGGACGTACGCCATCGTACACTGAACTGGGAATATTCGGTGTGATGTGGAGCGAACATTGCTCCTACAAAAATTCAATTCTCCTGCTTAAAACTCTACCGCGCACTGGAAAGAGAATGCTCGTTGCAGCGGGAGAGGAGAATGCCGGAGTGATCGACGTCGGCGATGGTTTCGGAATAGTATTTAAGATCGAATCTCACAACCATCCGTCGGCGGTGGAACCGTTTCAGGGAGCTGCAACAGGAGTCGGTGGTATTTTGAGAGACATCTTCACCATGGGGGCAAGACCAATCGCTGCGCTGAATTCCTTACGATTTGGTGAGTTGGACAGCGACCATACAAAGTACTTATTCAAAGGCGTTGTGCACGGTATTGGTACCTATGGCAACTGTTTCGGTGTGCCAACAGTTGGTGGCGAAGTATACTTCGACCGGTGTTATACGGATAATCCCCTTGTTAATGCAATGGCCGTTGGAGTAGTTCGAACAGATCGAATGGCATCTGCAACGGCTGAGGGAGTTGGCAACCCTGTCTATCTCATGGGTTCGAGTACAGGTAAAGATGGAATCCATGGTGCCTCGTTGCTAGCATCGCGTGAATTTTCTGCCGAGTCGGAAAACATGCGGCCCACCGTACAGGTTGGTGACCCATTTGCGGAAAAGTTGCTTTTAGAAGCTACGTTGGAGCTCATTGCCAACGGAGTGGTAGTTGGCATTCAGGATATGGGTGCTGCCGGAATATCGTGTTCTACATCGGAGATGAGTGCAAAGGGACATGTAGGCATGGACGTCAATCTCGACAAGGTTCCCTTGCGCGAGGTAGATATGTCGGCATACGAAATCATGCTGTCCGAGTCTCAAGAACGCATGCTCGTTGTTGTTAAAAATGGTTACAAAGCACAAGCCGAACAGATTTGCGAAAAGTGGGATGTGCCGCTCACTGAGATAGGCGTTGTTACCGCCGATGGATTTGTCACCATTCGCAAGAGTGGTCAGATTGTTGCCCACATACCTGCAGAAAGTCTTGTCCTGGGTGGAGGTGCACCTGTGTATGAACGCGAGCGCTCAAAGCCATCCTACTTGCAGCTTACACAACGTAAGGTTGATGTTGGACCGAAACTTCAGCACGATGATTGTACTGGCACGCTGCTGAAGATGTTATCGTCAGCTACCATTGCCAGTAAACGCTGGGTGTATGAGCAATACGATTCACAGGTTGGAACAAACACTATCATCCGTTCC
>JAGVJW010000037.1 GCA_020050895.1 bacterium
GAATGGGAAATTCTTGCTGATGTGCAACGGATACCGCGCCTCGGTGAAGGACTGACTGTAAGCGGCCAGATTTCCGATGATGCATTGTTAAGAGCACGCAACGTTCTCGAAGAATTCAGTGTGCTACTGTCTGAATACCACGTCGAGCGTTGTAGAGCTGTGGCAACCGCTTCTCTACGAAAAGCCACGAATGCCGCAGAGGTACGGTTACAGCTCGAAACTGTATTAGGTAAATCAATTGAAATTATTGATGGAGTAACGGAAGGGACGTTAACATTTCAAGGCAGCATTGAATACAACAATCACGACACCATTCTGATAGATATTGGTGGGGGAAGCACGGAGTTTGTAAGGGGCTCGTACGGAGTTGTAAACAGTGTTAAAAGTATTGATATTGGAGTCGTTAGTCTCACTGGTAAATACGTCGGAACCCGCCCCCTTCACGATGACGTGATTCATGAAATTCGCAATGAGGTTTTCTTTAAGTTGCATGAGAATATTCCTGAACTTTATGGAACTGGCACACAGCTTGTTGGAGTTGCTGGAACAGCCACGGCACTTGCCATGCTAACCATTGGCGCAAAATCGTATAATTCTGTTGATATTAGCCGAGTGGTCCTCATTGACTCTATAATACGTGCGCTTTCAAATCGCTTGTTGAAGAGTTCGTTGGAAGATCTGCATAGGCTGGAGGGTATAGACGAAATGAGGGCTGATGTTTTACCGATGGGCTCATTAATTCTGGACGAGTCTATGAAATTTTTGAAGACGCGAGAATGTCAGGTCAGTACTCGCGGATTGCGCTATGGAGTATTGCTGACTGCCTAGTTGTTTGCTTTGTCACAGATTCCATGTGAGGTTGTGTGATAATCTTGTCAATATTGATTCTGTTAATCAGTTCCCGAATCGCTTCTGCTGGAGATACTACATATGTTCTGCGGTATGATTTGTCTGTAGGAACGTCTTACACATACCACATCGTAACCGACCAGTATAGCATCCCGAACTCCACAGTACGCCTGCATTCCAGGCTTCGGCTGGATGTAATCAGCCGTGATGCATCTTCCAACCTGTTATGCAGACTTAAGCTCACGTCCGATACTCTGTTTAGAGACGATCTGAATGCAACGTTTCGACCATCAGGACGCCTAACATTTGCCGGCAACAAGTTGTATTCTGGAGTTGGATATCTCGATCTTCTATTTGATGAGTTTGGTCACATCATTAGAAGCAGACATGTGATGTCGGATATCGACTCTGTTGATGCTCTTCAGACGTCAACCCAGCGCACGATGGACGCTGGCGCTCCCGGAGCCACCGAAGATGTGGGACCGTATGGAGTAAATCTCGTGATTCCTAAAATTCCAGATGCCGCCGAGATTTTCCTAAATCGAGAATACGTTGATACAATCCTGTTCACGTCTCGAGTCATTCACATGCCCACGAACTATGGATCGTCTGGTACATCGGATCGGAAACAGTTTTACGACACCTTGATTCGTACAAGCGTTCTTGATTCTACGTGCACCGACGAGCAAGGGCGTATGTATGGGTATATGACTCTGAATGGTGAACGGCGAAACGCTTTCGGCGCTCGATTTCAATTATCGATATGGTTAATTCGGGATATGCGCTCCGGTCTTATCACCTACATTTCCGAGACGTGCAAATTCAGGAAGAAAGACAGGTGGCAGGATTACTACAAGGTCAACGCAGAGCTTGTTGATATTCGCAGACTCTCAAACAAGGACTGATGAGACATCTAATGCCTTTGTTAATATCTCTTCCTGCTCTGCTTCGTGAATCTTGTGCGATCCGGTAGCCGGCGAAGCAGCAGACTTTCTGCCCACGTAGTGCAACGATTGATTGGCCGATAGTATATCTTCAATGAGCGGTTTCACAAAGAACCACGCGCCCACGTTTGCAGGCTCTTCCTGACACCAAACAACAGATGTTGCATTCGGATAGCGAAGCAGGATTTCCTGCAATTTTACAGCATGAAACGGATAGATCTGCTCTACCCTAATAAGTGCTACTGTATCGTTATTTAACGTATTACGTTTTCGTTCCAGCTCGTGGTGGATTTTACCTGTGGTGATAACGACACGTCGCACGTTTTCTGGCACGTGCACTGAATCGTCGATCACCTCCTGGTAAGCCCCTTTCGTAAAATCTGAAACTGCGGAAGTAAATATTCTTAGATAACCTTTTGGAGTGAATACTATTAGAGGTTTCCTCCAAGGGGCTTTCACCTGCCTGCGAAGTGCGTGGAAAAAGTTTGCAGGCGAGGTGAAGTTGCAGACAATCATATTGTCCTGTGCACACAACTGGAGAAACCTCTCAATTCTGGCGCTGGAATGCTCGGGGCCCTGCCCATCGTATCCATGCGGCAACAGAAGCGTGATATTGGAACGCTGTCCCCACTTAACTTCTGCACTTGCAATAAATTGATCGATTACAATCTGAGCGCCGTTTGCAAAATCACCAAACTGAGCTTCCCAAATTGTGAGACCTGCCTTTGCGATAGTACTGTATCCGTACTCAAAACCTAACACCGCATATTCACTCAGCAGAGAATCGTATATGTGTAGTTGTTTGTTATCGAAGGCCAGACGGTTAATTGGAATTATGCGCTGCTCGTTTACAATGTCTACCTGTACTGCCTGCCTGTGATTAAACGTACCGCGTGCTGTATCCTGCCCGGATAGTCTTACAAGATGTCCTTCAGATATCAACGAACCGATGGCAAGCGCCTCTGCCATACCCCACTGCACAACGCCTTCGTGGTACTGGCGCATACGTTTGTCTACCTCGGCGTTCACCTTTGGATGAATATTAAAATCTTCAGGCACTGAGCAAATGGTGTTAACAATGTATTCCACTTGTTTATCACTGATTGCCGTATCAATGGGCTCAAATAGATCGAATTCAAGTTTGTCCGGTATTCCGCTTCCCTGCCATTCTCCTCTCTTATCATACGCATGTTGCAGTACAGTTAATTCCTGGTCATGAATTTCTACCGCTTTCTCCGGAGTTAGTATAGAGTCGGCAATTAGTAAATCCGTATAATGTTTCCTTACAGGCTGAATGTTTCGAATCTTTTTGTAAAGGAGCGGTTGCGTTGCAGTTGGATCATCCTGTTCGTTGTGACCGTATTTGCGATAGCAATACAGGTCTATCACCACATCTTCTTTAAAATGTTCTCTGTAAGCATAAGCAAAGACGGC
>JAGVJW010000272.1 GCA_020050895.1 bacterium
AAAAAAAGGACAACCCATAAAAAATATGGGTTGCCCAAAGGTGTGGAGATGCCGGGAGTCGAACCCGGGTCCGAAGCGGAGTCACCGAAGCATGCCACGTGTGTCGCCGATCTATCAAATTTCGCCGAAGGGGTTACCGACCGATAGGTGCCCTTTGGCTAGCAACAGTGTCTTCTCGCGTTACGCCCTGATGCGCGGCATCACGCCAGTCTGTCAAGGGTGCGTCACCGAAACGGAGGATGACAGACACTCATCCGCCCGATGGCATGGTAGTCTAAGTTAGACTGCCATGCGATAACCGAAGTTATCGCCTGTTGTGTTTCGCCGGTTGTATTAACGAGCTCCACCAGCGTAGCTCGACACGCATCTTCGAGATCTTCTCGCCCCGTCGAGACCGTTACATCCCCATACTAGCGTTGTTCTGCCTGTATGGCACGTGCCTCGCCGATCGAGATATTATAAGACGAAATTACGAACAACAGATTTGATATGCTCGGCTACTTCCTGCATGTACCATCGGGGTGTGCTGGTTGCACCCGTTATTCCCACTGTGTTCGCCCCCTCCAGCCACTCAGGCTCGATCTCTGATGCGCTCTCGACAAAATGGGCGTTTTGATTTGCCGAAGAAACAACATTGTATAAAACTTTACCATTTGAACTGGCACGGCCCGCAACAAAAATGACGACGTCGTTCTGCTGCGCAAATAGTTTTAATTCGTCTTCCCTGCCACTTACCTGACCGCATATTGTGTCTTTTGCATGGAACTCTGTTGCAATCTCTTCCATCGTGTCTACCACGAGGTCGGATATGCGAGACTTTAACACATTCTTGATTGCAATGAATGTTGGCCTATCCATCGTTGTCTGCGAAAACAACACGGCTTTCTTTGATACATCAACGTGTTCAATTGCTTCTTCTACGGATTTCACAACAATGCATTCGTCTCTTACCACGCCACGCACACCCAGTACTTCGGCATGCTCTTTCTTACCAAATATTACTATCTGATAGCCCTGGTCCCAAAACTTTCGCACACGCTCCTGAAGCTTGGTTACAACTGGACATGTTGCATCGATGATCTCTATACCATGTTCCCATGCAGCACGATAAGTGGAAGGGGGCTCGCCATGCGCGCGAATAATCACCTTTGCACCATTGTGTGCCAATCGCGGAAAGTCTTCTAACGTGACTGTTTTAAGCCCCTTTGCCTCGAGACGCTCGATTTCGCGCGGGTTGTGGATGATGTGGCCAAGTACGTAGACGTTGCTGTTGCGCCGCGCATCAGCAAGTTCGTCCTCAGCTATCTGGACAGTTCTAACAACACCCCAGCAGAAGCCACTGTGCTCATCGATATTGATATTCATTTATATTTTTCCGTATGCATCGATTAAGGCATACGTCCGCTGATAACTTTTAACAAGATCGAGGATACGATTCACCTGTTCTTCGATTGTGAGATTCGTTGTGTCGATCTCAACGGCTCCTTCGGGTTTGACAAGCGGACTGTCGGATCGTTCGGAATCGAGTTTATCACGTTCAACAATTCTCCGTCGCAATTGCTTTTCGTCGGCGTCGGCGCCTGATGCCTTGGCTTCTTCCAGACGGCGTCTCGTTCTCTCTTCGATGTCGGCAACGAGAAAGACCTTCACCTGTGCGTTGGGAAAGACAACAGATCCGATGTCGCGTCCATCCATGACGACGCCGCCGTTCAAACCAATTTCACGCTGACGTTGCACAAGATGCCTGCGCACGGCAGGCACTGCGCTAACGGCGCTGACGGCATCGGTAACATCGGGCTGCCTCAATAAACCCGTCACATCTTCACCGCTGACGAATGTTCGCTGACCGTCGAATGATTGCTCGAGCACGATATTCAATGAATTGCATAAATCATGAAGCGGTTTGTCTTCAAACGGTGTGTTAGCTCGCAACGCTGCCAGTGTTACCGCCCGATACATTGCTCCGGTATCGATATAGACATATCCAAGCTTTTCGGCAACACGTCGTGCCGTTGTAGACTTCCCCGCCCCCGCGGGACCATCAATTGTGATGGTGATCGGTTTCATCTAGCAAAAATAGGCAACCTTAAGCCAGTTGAGAGCATGGATATATGTAGTGCAAACCGTCAGTTGTTGTTCTCCTTTTCAAGCTTTGATGCTACACTGTGATAGATTATTAAACCAAGTCCAGTAAAGAGAAGCGTACATGAAAAAATCACGTAATAGGAATACTGTTCATGAATTACAAGTTTGTCAAGTGTATACCCAATGAGCAAGCCAAGGCCGGCACCCATAAGCAGCATGCCCCAGCGTAACGCCCCATACTTGCGCGATGACTCATTGTGCGGTTCATCAAGCACAGATGGATCCATGCCCCTTTCAATCATTGCTACGCGTACCTTCCGTTTGTTTTCGCTCGCTCTCCAAAGGAATAAGAAGACAGAAATAATGGCGATGATGGGAACAAAGACACCAACCATTCCGGCATCGGGTGCTGCATTTACCACCTTTGTTCGCTCAAGATCATGTTTCATCTCAATTCGAAGGGAATCAAGGACAAATGCCTGATATTGTGCGTCATGCTGAGTTGAATGAGACACTGAAGTTGTGTCATTCGATTGAGCTGACGTTGTTTGTGAATCTGTCTTCACGTGTTTTCTCCGGGTGAATATATACTACCGCGTATTGTTCAAAAGTTTTGGAAACGAAAAAGAGACGTAGGTTTCATGAAACCAAAGGTTCATCTTGGTTTCTAAATCGCTGACCGATGTGTAAACACCCGGCTTTGAGAGAACCATTTTAATGACAGAGGTTGAGTTTCGGGATTTTGTTGATACCTATCGAGTGAAGGCATTTTCGATGGCTCGTCGGATGTTAAAAAACGACGAAGACGCCAGAGATGCAGTTCAAGAGTCGTTTGTCCGTGCTTTCCGGAACATCCACAGGTTCCGCGGCGACGCTTCGATAGGGACGTGGTTTTATCGTATCGTCTACACGACGTGTTTAAATATTCTGAGATCACAACATCGGATCCCACTGCACGAATCTCTCAACGAAAATGAACCTTCGGTGTGGATTGAACCAGAAATTTTTGATACGATAGATAAAGACACAATCGAAAGTGTTCTTCGGGAAGAAATGTCAGCCATGCCAGCGTTATATGCCGTTGTTATAGACTTATTCTACGTTCAGGAATGCTCGTATGAGCAAATTGTCCGCGTAACCGGAATGCCTCTTGGCACGGTTAAGACCCGCCTTAATAGGGGTCGGCTGATGCTGCGCGATGCAATCCGTTTACGATTGGAACCGACGCTTTCAGAAGCCCAAGGAGGAGATCAATGAACACAGAGCGGAAGCTTATCGATGCACTGCTGGATGGTTCTCTCACGCAGGAACAGTGGTTCGAATTGTCGGAGTTGATTGGAATGGACACAATTCTGCGTATACAAAAAGGCGACAGGCGATTGCAAAAACATTTAGCATCGGTCAGCCTCGAGGCAAGTGAAATACTCTCAATGTCGCCTGACATATCACACTTCACGTCAAACAATAGCTTTATCCGTTTTTTCAGTCGCTGGGGTCTTCTGGTTGGCTCAGTAATTTTCATTTGCGCACTCATAGTAATCATTCCCAAAGTCATAGATCAATTATCAGCCCAATCGGGCACTTTGGGCTACAATGCGTTTGTTAGCCCCTTTCAGGTAGGTATTGGATCTGTCATCCTGTTATGTCTTGGAATTGCTGCATGGCTGGAATGGTCTCACAGGATATAGGTCTATTTTTGTTTCATGCATTCACTGGTTAGTCTAAGCAATGTAGGACACGTATATCCAAACGGCTTCCGTGCGCTGAGCAACATAAACCTACATGTTCACACTGGTGAATTTCTTGTGGTAATTGGTCTTTCCGGAAGCGGAAAGAGCACATTGCTTCGCTGCATTAACCGATTATTGGAACCCACAGAAGGAACGGTCTCGTTCTCCGGCGTAGACGTTACGCACACTACCGGTAACGCACTGAGGATGCATCGTTCGCGAATTGGAATGATTTTTCAGGATTTCAATTTAATCGGACGGCACTCCGTGCTGGACAATGTGCTGTATGGCGCCCTGGGATCAACACGTTCTCTGCAGTCCATACTTGGCAAATTCTCTGCAGAGCAGCGTGTCCAGGCGAAGCAGGCTTTGGAAATTGTTGGGATTGCCGAAAAGCAGAAGACTCGTGCCGACACTCTTTCTGGCGGACAGCAGCAGCGTGTTGCAATTGCGCGTGCACTGATGCAACAGCCCAAGCTGTTGTTGGCTGATGAGCCAGTTGCATCGCTCGATCCGGCTACCTCGCACGGTGTGATGAAATACCTCGAGCGCATCAACAAGGAAATGGGAACAACAGTTATCTGCAATCTGCATTTTCTTTCGCTGGTCAGACAGTATGCAACGCGAGTAATTGCGCTTAAGGGAGGCGAAATTGTATTCGATGGATTGCCCCCTGACATAACAGACGCCTGGTTCAAACAGATTTATGGCGAAGACGCCGTCGAGGTAGAAATACGTTAAATGAGAAATACATTTACCATCGTTCAGCGTATAACTGCAGCTACCATCGACGTGGCTCTAGGCGCCTACTTGTTTTCTGCATTATGGTTTGTGGTTTACCCTGCATTAATCGATAACCCCAATGCGCAACTTTCCAACACATACGGGTATGTACTCACCATCCTATCTGCGTGTGCATTCGCTACCGCAGGTGGACTGCGTGCTTCACTGGGACATTTGTTTATTTCCGGCAAGGCATCTGAGGGTGGACGACGTACGATACAGATTCATCTTGGCTGGATACTATTTTTCGTTACAATCGTATCCGGTTGGATTGTTACCGATATTTCCCCATCGGAGTTTTTTTCCTCAGAGGGTCTGCGGGGAGCGGGCAGAATATTTGGTGCATTGATAACACCTCAGTTTGATATTATATCGGCTGCATTAGAAGCGATGGTCGAAACCGTTTACATTGCGCTGATGTCGACTATCATCGCAGTACCGGCATCGTTCGTGCTGGCATTTCCGGCAGCGCGCAACGTTATGCAAGGGTCAGCGG
>JAGVJW010000006.1 GCA_020050895.1 bacterium
CGTAGCCGATCCTGCAACGTGGCATTACTATGCCTTTTATGGAAAAGCCGGATCGAACGTCACCATTACGGTTAACCGAACCGGATGTGCTATAGATCCTGCCTTCAGTCTCTACTCAGGCGTCACTACGAGCAGTGATGGTATTGATACCATCACGGGCGGACCTAACCTTACATGGTTAGCTTTTCAGAACGATGACGTGGCACCAGCGTTGGGATGCGGTTGCGGATTGGATCCTCAACTTGTTGATTACACGCTGCCTACCACTGGGTATTACACGGTTGCCGTTTACGATTTTGGTTGCAACGACTCCACTGTGGGTACGGACGTTTCGTATCAACTCACCGTTACGGGTGCTGGCATCGTCTGCCTGGATACCGATGCCGATGGTGTGTACGACGACGTTGACAACTGCCCAACCGAAGTGAATCCCGACCAAGCAAATTTTGATGCAGACTCAGTTGGCGATGCCTGCGATGCCGACGACGACAATGATGGCATTGCAGACGCAGACGATCCCAATCCGTACGGACCAAACGAAGAAACAATCGTTATTGACGGCTGCGAAACTGGTGTTCCCAACCATGTTTTAGAAGACGGTACAACGATGATGGATAAGATAAAGGCATGTGCCGATGATGCAAAGAATCATGGAGCATTTGTAAGCTGCCTTGCTCATCTAACAAATCAATGGAAGGCTTCGGGGCACATCACACAAGATCAGAAAGGTGTCATCCAGTCGTGCGGAGCACAATCTAACCTTCCTTAACAATCGAAATCAATGAAGAGTGAACACATATTCAACCTGCCATGGATTCAGCTCGACGGCAATTCCCTTTCCGGCGCGCGAAACAAAGAGGTTGGGTGCCAGAAACATGATACCAGATTCCTTGGGGAGTGCAATGCGCTCTCGCAACGAAGCTGAACTAAGGTTGGCAACACAGAGAATACCCTGACGTCCATTGTAAGGTCTTCTCACAAAGGCAAGCAGTTCCTTCTTCTTTGTGTCAATAATAATTATGTCGTCGTCATCCGAGGCAGTAACCCACCAGGATGACGACGACAGTTCTTTATTTACAGACTTCACGATACCAAGCGTTGCCGATTCTGAGTCCCAGGGAAGGGGAATATCAGAAAACAGCGGCAGTTTCTCGGGAGTATAGATTTCTAGTTCATCTGCTAAAAAGCCGAGTCCGGTATTCACCGGAACCGTCTCTTCAAGCTCCATGCCGGCATGGATAAAGCCCAATCCACCCGTTAGTATTCGCAGCACAGACCACACTGTTCCAACATTGTCACTTTCTTTAACACGGCATACCGCTCTTGGTGTATTGTGTGATTCTGGTGTACTGAAATAACGTATCGGGATTTCGGCGTGAGATACGCGTTCCACAAAACCTCTCAGCTTTTCCGGATCCATTGCATCGAACGGAAGGTAGCCGACAGCTGCATCATAACCAGCAATCTTCGATGCTGCTTCAAGCGCAAAGTTTTCTTCAAACAACAGGAACGATGGTTTGGATGACCGCGCTTCGGCTATCATGTGGCGCCTCAAATCCCTTGGCAATGCATGCCCCATATCAATCATCGAACCATCAATGTTCAGTGTGCGCTGGTAATATGGGATCAGGCCGGCAATGGTATTCCATAATGTGTGGGCTCTGTATTCATCCTTCTCGAGATCCCGTTCATACATTCTTACTGTGTTATAAGCCATGTAGCGGTACCGCGGATGATCGTGAAGGCGCAGATAGGTAACATCGGTCCACACAGGCTGCTTGTCGTCTACCGGCCAATCGGCGAATGCACCCGGTATGCGCAGACTTCTGTTTCTGGCGGCAATGCCCTTCCATCCAAATTCATCTCGCTCAACCCGGATTGGTGCCGTCTGGAATAATTCCTGATATTCTGAAGGGGGCTCTGGCAACTGGATATATCGATGATTATCCACGAGCTCAGTCATCGTGCCAATTTCCTTTGCAGAGAACTGAGGAGGCACAAACCCTCCGAAACGTTCGAGCGC
Organism: bacterium; assembly: GCA_020050895.1. Lineage (GTDB taxonomy): Bacteria > Bacteroidota > Ignavibacteria > Kapaibacteriales > Kapaibacteriaceae > OLB6. Next base: position 2,024 of record JAGVJW010000006.1, read on the forward strand.
TAATTCTTCATCAATCCAATAGAACCACTCAGGATGCTGTGGCACCAGATCTGAATCAACACTTGCAGTTCGCAAAACAATTTCGAGAATAACTTTGATGCCAACAAGGTGACATACCTCTACAAGGATGCGGGCCTGATCTTCGATTGATAACAATATTGAGGGTTCAGCCAGGTTAGGATCGAGATGCAATGGGTGCTTAACGGCATAGGGAGAACCCAGGGTTCCTTTCCGCCCGATGCTACCAATCTGCGTAATCGGCAAGAGTACAAGAGTATCAACACCCAACGACAGCAGATAGGGAACCATGGCGGCGAGTTTCAGAAACGTACCAGTTGTACGCCATCCTTCAGCTTCTGCGTTCGGACCGTGATTGTACGATGCAATGTGCCTTACCATTCCGTTGTATGCCAACGCCCTCTCAATCTTCCATTCGCGGTGCCGGTAGCGCCGCTCGAGTGAATCGATGAGCGATAGTTGGTGCAGCAGGAATGCTGCTCCCGATGGAAATTCCACGGGATAAGGAGATTCAACCCATGCTCCGGGAACTGTGTAGCCCGACCACGAACGTTCTGATAATTCCTGAAGCTGTATGCTAAGTTTTCTTATTAATGGCGTCATGGCTGTTCTGCAGTGTCTTCCGTCCCTTCCGAATGAAAATGAGCAAAGATTTTTTTTGCCTGCGCCTGACCGATGTGATTGGCAATCTCTTGTTCAGAAGCAAGCCTGATGCGCTCCACTGAACCAAGAGCAACCAGCAGACGTTCAGCGGTACGGTCACCCACGCCCTTGATGGCAGTGAGCTCTGTTTGAAGCGTACGATTGGACCTCAGTTGTCGGTGATATGTTATCGCAAACCGATGTGCTTCGTCGCGAACCTGTTGCAGAAGCCGCAAACTGCCCGATGTCTTCGGCAGTATCACGGCATCTGCCACTCCGGGAAAGAAGATGTCCTCCAATTTCTTTGCCATGCCTACAACGGTGAACTTCCCTTCCAGACCAAGTTCTTTTAACACTTCAACAGCGCGTGATAATTGCCCCTTACCACCATCAATGATTACTAAATCGGGAAGGACTGACTCATCTTCACGGTGCGAAAAACGGCGATCGATAACTTCCTGCATTGCAGCAAAATCGTCGTTGCCGTTAACGCTGCGCAGTTTGTACTTGCGGTACTCGGATTTCTTTGGCTTGCCGTCGATGAAGACAACCATCGAGGAAACATATTCCGTTCCCTGAATGTGTGAGTTGTCGAAACACTCTATGCGGTGCGGAATATTCGGCAAACGCAGGTCTCGCTGAAGTGAGAGGATTGAATGAGGAATTGTTTGATCTTTTTGTGCCTGTTGCAGAATCAGCTCTCGAAGTAAATAGTCGGCGTTGGTTTCTGCCATGCTAACAAGTTTTTTCTTTGTGCCGATTTGCGGAACTAGGACGTCTACTTTTCTTCCTTTCTTCCCCGCAAGGAATGCCGTTACAACATCTTCATCGGGCAATCCAACAGGCAGGAGAACTTCGTCGGGCACGGACTCGGCGTCAACATACCAGCGCTCTACTGTAGCGTCAACTAATTCTGCATCGGTTTGGTTGGCAGTGGTTGTCGCAAAGAAATGCCGTTTGCCTACCAGTCTTCCGTCTCGCACAATCAGCACCACTGTGCAGGCACGTGTGCCGATGCGCGCAAACGCAAACACGTCGCGGTCCGTACCGTCTTCGTCCACTACTTTTTGTTTAGAGGCAACCTCGCGCAGTTTTTCAAGGCGGTGCCTTACAACAGCAGCATCTTCGAATTTGAGTTCATCTGCAAGATGCTTCATGCGCTGTTCCATTTGCGTCTCAAGATCTTTTGTCCTACCAGAGAGAATCTGCTGCGCTTGCTTGATGTAGTCGTTGTACTGCACCCTGCTGATAAATCCCTCGCAGGGACCATCGCATTTTTTGATATGGTACTCCAGACACACCTTGAATCGCCCCTTTGCAACAGATTCTTCTGTCAGCGATAAATCGCATGTGCGGATGGGAAACACTGACCGAAGCGTTTTTAGCAGATAGTAAAGATATGTACCATCGGTGTATGGTCCGAAGTATTTGCTTCCGTCGCGGACAACTCTACGCGTCTTAAAGATCTGTGGGAATTCTTCCCGTGTAATTCTGATGTACGGATATGATTTGTCGTCCTTCAGCAGCACATTGTACCGTGGCTGGTGCTCCTTAATAAGCGTATTTTCCAATATCAGGGCCTCAGGTTCGGTATCGGTTACAATAACATCGAAGTCGGCAATGCGCCTTCTCAGAGCAACGGTCTTGGCATCGGTAAAGCGCCCTTCCGAGAAATACGCCTTCACCCTATTTCTGAGGTTTCGCGCCTTTCCTACATAAATAATGGTTCCATCGGCATCCTTATGGATATACACTCCAGGCTTCTGCGGCAGGCCGGCAAGCTTGCGTACCAGATGATTATCCAATTCGCTATGGGATGTCTGCTCCATTCGATGCAAATTAGGCGTATGGCCACTTTTCAGGATATTCGCTTTTCCAAAGGAAGAATGCATGGGGCAGAGCACGGGTATTACATCCATCGAGCAAGCTTCAATTGATCTGAAGGAAGCTGCTGCGTTCATTGGGCAACGCGTCATCAATCGCGAAGAAGTTATCGAGCAGGCAATTTGCTCGTTGCTTACAGCGGAACACATGCTGCTTCAGAGCAGGACGGGTGCCGCAAAATCGTTGCTTACAGAACAAATCTTTAGCATGTTCGAAGGGGCGCGGCTGTTTCGCGTCCAGGCTAGCAAGGAGCAGCAACCCGATACATACTTTGGCGGACTCGATCTCGAACAACTGAAGTATGGCCGCATCATGCACAACACCGAAGGATCGATTGTTGAAAGTGAGTTCGGCTTTATCGATGAAATATTTGATGCAAACGACTTCACGCTGCGTGCCTTGCTTTCTGTGCTGAACGAACGCAGACTCATGCGAGGCGTGCAGAACGTTCCCTCGCCCCTTCACACTGTTATTGCCACGTCGAACTATCTGCGCATTTCGGAAGTAACGGAAGCGTTACTGGACCGGTTTATGTTCAAAGCCGTTATCCTGCCCGATAAAGACCCGTTCATTCAATACAAAATTTCACAGCGCTATCTGCAGCTTGGCGGACGCACGGCTGTTCCTCCAAAGAAAATTCCCTATGCCTCGCTTAAGCATCTCAACGCAATCATTCGGGGCGAAGACAACCAATTTGAAATATCGGTTTCGTCAGAATTGCTCTACTTCACCAACATCGTTATTCGCCATTTCGAATTTCTTCGCAATCGTTCCCTGCACGATAAAACGTCGTCGGGTCCGCAAAACGACTTCTACATCTCACCGCGCACTCAGGCAAAATCGCTTGATCTTTTGCGGGCGCTGGCTTTGTTAAAGGGGCGAAGTAACGTGGTACACGACGATGCCAGCAGACTCTACTTCATCTTCGCCACGGTGGGCCTTCCCGAAGAAGTTGCATTATTTAGAAAAGCGTATACAGCTGTGCTGAATTCTCTCACGGCAGCACGCGGCTTCGATCAGGTGACGGTTCTTCTAGACTTTACCGAGCTGCTCGAAGAAATACGCGCGCACCCGGAAACGATGAAACAACCCTTGTCGCAGCTCGGAAGAGGACAGATCCGACGTAACTTTTTCGAATGGGTGCGCGAAAAGTTTGGCAGCGAAGAGCCGCAGGAACGTAACAAACTTGTGCTCGAACAGTTCATCACGGACTTTGTGCCGGTCTGCGACGAAGTCCGAGAACTCAAGCATTCTGTTGAAAAGGTTTTTCAGCAAACAATGATCGTCGTTGAACGCGAACTGAACCGCATACAGTCCTAACATGTCACGCTCATCAGTCGAAACCTCGGAATTCTTCATGCGCATGGAAGAGTTCGGATTTTTCGACACCGTCCAGGAGCACCTCCCCGAAGGGTTCACGCTGATTTACGAAATCGCGCGCATCCTCGAGGACCAGCAACATGCAATGGCGCGGACGCTGGCTCCTGTTCTCATGCTCGAGGATACGTCGGTTATAGAGAGAGATCGCAGCCACATTGTACCCAACATCGTCGATGCAGAGCAATACGAGGCCGACCTCATACGGTCTGTCACCGAAGTACAGCAGATCTATCCCTATCAGTTTCTGCTACCTGAAAACGTCTTCCTTCAACGCCTCGCTGAACGCTCGCTCTGGATGCCGCGTCCGCATGCCCCGCACAATTTTCGCTATCAGACCGAAAGCGACAGGTTTGCACCCGACGACAGAAAGCAAAAAGTATATATCCTGTTCGACACGTCGAGCTCGATGCGTCAGCACTATCGCATCCACTTAGCCAAGGCCATCGCCTACCTGTTTCTCAAACAAAATCAACGAGAGCTGGGAACAATATTCTTTCGGACATTCGACCTTTCCATTGGCGAGCTCAAAACAGCACGCAATGTTGCTGACTACGACAGACTCATCAGCGATGTGATGCACCTTACTTCGCTTGGCAACGGCACCATACTGCAGAAGGCTCTACAAACAGCGCTCGACGATATCTCGCACGAAAGCCAGCTCTCGCAGGCTCAGATTCTGGTTATTACCGACGGTGTAGCACATATTGACCCCGACAGCCTTAAAGAACTGATGGGCGAGCACACCATTGTAAATACTGTTAAGATCGGTCATTCGCGCATGCACATCGATTCCAAGGTCATCGAAGATCAGATCTATCACTCCAAGAGTGCCGAAGCTGCACGGATGAAGGAGCTGATACGGCAAAAGCGCGACGTTGAATCCGATCTCTCTCGCGCATCCGGGCACATGCGTCAGGAGAGTCTGCGAAGTCAGATTAGCCTCATCCAGCGTCAGATAGACACTCTCACAGAACGCATTGCCGGTGAAGTAACAGAACACTACGGCATGGAAGTACGCCGGCTGAGCAGCATCTACGTCGAAGTCGACGACATTCCCGCCGATGAGCTCTTCTCCTTTCCCGAGGCCAAGGTAGCCGAACTCGAGCAGCTCGCATCGGACCTCCTCGATGTTCTGCGAGATGAGCACCAGGTAGAAGACATCAAGCGTGCCGCCATCTTGTACGACCATCTGTACCTACTCATGGAGTACAACAAAACCGACGCGCCTCGCCTGGAGCGTTATGCTAAAGATCTTGAGCAAATGCTCGACCATATCCTTAACAAACCCGGCACAGCTGCCGAAGACGTCAGCATCTCCGACATGGAGCGCCTTCAGC
>JAGVJW010000189.1 GCA_020050895.1 bacterium
CCACAGGGTATGGGTGGCGTCATCGGACCAAATGCTGCACTCATTTTTGAGGTGGAGTTAATCGAGATTCTCAAGTAACTAGTGACGAGAAGTTGAAAGCCAAAAAAGGCGATGCCACGAGGTGTCGCCTTTTTTTATTTTTTTTAACTTAACTCTTGCGTAGGTATAAATACTTATGTATTTTCACATCTCTTTCCACAATGGGTGTCGTGGATTGTGAGTGGTGGGGTACTTATACAAACATCATGGGAGGTGTTATGAAGCCGCTTCTAGCTGTGCTTGCAGTGATGCTGTTTCTCGTATTGGCTATGTAGACGAGGGGTAAGAAAATCATTGGTTGGCGCGTGCTGCAGCGCCGCGGTCAAACTTTCACATCGGCAGCCAACAACTTGCGGAGCATCACATGCGTCCCATACTCGTTTACGTCATGGCCATTACACTGGCCGGACTCATCACATCCTGTTCTTCCTCTGATTCGCCACCAGCCCCTTCCCAACAGAGTTCTGGAAAGGGTTCTGAAGTAGCAGGAACAAACTCCTCGAAAGTATCGATAACAGGTTTGTATTATAATTCCTGTGTACCAGAACTGGTTGATGTAACCGGTGAGCTGCACATGATTACCACAAAGAAGGAAAAGGCTGACGGTTCGTACGAAGTCACCGGGAAGTTCTTTATTAATGGGGCAGGAACTGGTAGGAAGACAGGGGCATCGTACAACCTGATGGCCCATACAACAGACGAATTCGACTACACAGCAGGACCGCCATTCCCCTACACTCGTACCTTAGACAGAGTGATAAGACTTGTGAGCAGCGGCTCAGGGGATAATAGCTTTGCGACGCTCACAATAGAGCTCGAGACGAACAGCTCGGGAGTCGTGATATCTCGAACAACCGTGTCCTCTATGGATTGTCGATAACTAAATAATATTAACAATTCAATGCCGGATGATGCACGGGCTTCGTCCGGCATTTATTTTTTTTGGTACGGAAAAACAATCAAACGTGGCAGTACGTCTCCAGCAATTGTGCTTAGCTTTGTTGCTTGCCCTGCCACATATTCCCACCTTTAAGAATTTTCCGTGCACCGTCCCCCAATAATCGCATTAGTCATCGTCCCGTTTCTTGCAACACTCTTTGGAATTTATCAAGTCTTCACTGGCAGCATTGGTCTTACAGAAATCTCCTTACTCGTAATTGGTGTGTTGCTCACCGAATACGGCGTAACGTTCGGCTATCATCGCATGGTTGTGCACAAGTCTTTTGAGCCGCGTCCCATTCTCAAAGCGATTGTGCTTGCCCTTGGTTCAATGTCGTTCCAGGGTTCAGTCATCAACTGGGCTAGTGTGCACACAAAGCATCACGCTCACAGCGACCAGGAGGGAGATCCTCACTCGCCAACATTGAGTGGATTTATTCACGCTCATTTCGAGTGGCTGTTGGAAATGCACGACAGCGAGCTGGAATCAATCAAGGAAAAATGGGGTGCCCGTTATGCTAAGGATCCCATGATAGCGTGGTTTTCGTCTACCTTCCTCTTGTGGAGCGCTGTTGGTCTTATCCTTCCGGCATCCATTGGCTTTTTAACCAACGGTTGGGAAGGAGCCCTAACCTGGTTTATATGGGGTGGCCTAATGCGGGTATTCATTACATCGCACGTTACATGGAGCGTAAACTCCGTGTGCCATTATATCGGCCGCAAAATGTTCGTGACAACTGACCATAGCCGAAACAATTTTTTAATTGGTCTGCTCGCATTGGGCGAAGGATGGCATAACAATCACCATGCCTTCCCCGCTTCGGCATTTCATGGACTTCGCTGGTGGCAAATTGATCTTACTGGTTTATCTATTCGGATCTATGAACGGCTGGGCCTTGTAAGAAAGGTTGTACGGATCCCTGCAAGCCTGCTTGAGAAACGACGCCTGGAGAGTAAGCGCACTGCACTCAAGGTTCAAAGCCTCGCACTTACTGAAGAGTTGTGAGCCATCGCCGAATGCAAAGAGCCGACGTGCATCGTGTGTGCAGATATTAGAGACTCGATCATACTTTTGATGTTATCATGACTAAGGACATCTCCCTCCTCCGCAGCTTCTACGACTCACTTTCTGCCCGAATGGAGCCGATTGGAGCACTGCTGAAGCGCCCCCTGACATTAACAGAAAAAATCTTGTACTCGCATGTAATCACGCTGCCCTCGGTGCCTCATATAAGGGGCAAGGATTACGTCGACTTTCGTCCGGATCGAGTAGCAATGCAGGATGCTACTGCCCAAATGGCGCTGTTGCAGTTTATGAGCGCAGGGATTCCAACAGTTGCTGTACCAACGACGGTACATTGCGACCACCTGATACGTGCAGAGCATGGTGCAAAGCAGGATCTGTCTAAATCACTTGATGAAAACAAGGAAGTATTCGATTTTCTTGCTTCCGTTTCAAAGAAGTATGGGATTGGTTTTTGGAAACCTGGAGCAGGAATCATTCACCAGGTAGTGCTTGAGAACTACGCCTTCCCTGGAGGCTTGATGATTGGCACGGACTCTCACACCCCGAATGCAGGGGGCTTGGGGATGCTTGCTATCGGCGTTGGTGGAGCTGATGCCGTAGATGTAATGGCTGGTATGCCGTGGGAATTGCAAATGCCGAAAATCATCGGCGTAAAACTGACCGGGAAAATGAGTGGCTGGACGAGTCCGAAGGACGTCATTCTAAAGGTTGCCGGCATCCTTACTGTCAATGGCGGCACTGGATCTATCGTTGAGTATTTCGGCGAAGGCACAGCCTCTTTTTCGGCAACAGGAAAAGGAACCATTTGCAATATGGGAGCGGAAATCGGCGCAACAACTTCGGTGTTCCCATACGATGCAAGTATGGACCGTTATCTGCGCGCTACTGAGCGTTCGGATGTTGCCGACATGGCAAATGCGCATGCACAACATTTACGGCCAGATGACGATGTTATTCAGAACCCGGAACGGTATTTCGATCAGGTTATTGAAATAAATTTATCAACGCTCGAACCGCACATAAACGGTCCGTATACACCCGATCGTGCCCTTGAACTATCCGAATTCGTGAAGGCCGTAAAGGAAAACAATTGGCCGGAAGAACTGCGTGTGGGACTCATCGGTTCGTGCACAAATTCGTCGTACGAAGACATGAGCCGCGTTGCATCTATTGCTGAATATGCCGCATCGAAAGGCTTGCAAGCAAAAAGTGAGTTCACAATTACGCCCGGTTCCGAACAGGTGCGCGCAACCATTGAACGCGATGGCATTCTCAATAAACTCGAAGCTATCGGAGGTATGGTGCTGGCAAATGCATGCGGACCGTGCATCGGCCAGTGGAAGCGGCACGATGTACAGCCTGGCGACAAAAATTCGATTATAACTTCTTTTAACAGAAACTTTACCGGACGCAACGATGGCATGAAGGAAACTCATGCATTTGTTGCAAGTCCGGAAACAGTTGCAGGTTTCGTGCTTGCAGGCAAACTCACGCACAACTTCATCAAGGATCCGATCGATGGTGTGCTGCTTCGACCCCCAACAGGTTTTGAACTACCCGAAAAAGGATTTGTACCCGATCCCGAGGGCTACATTCCACCGGCAACAGGCAATGCAGAAGTTGAAGTGATCATCGATCCATCGTCGAACAGACTACAACAGCTAAAGGCATTTGCTGCTCCCCGAAAGGAAGAGTATGTTGAGATGCCGCTTCTTATAAAAATCAAGGGGAAGTGTACAACAGACCACATCTCCATGGCAGGACCGTGGTTGCGGTTCAGAGGACATCTCGACAACATTTCCAACAACATGTTTATCGGCGCAATCAATTACGTAAACGATGCAGCCAACTGTGTAAAAAACACATTTACCGGCGAGTATGGCGAAGTGCCTAAGGTTGCACGCGATTATAAGACACGAGGCGTTTCGTGGGTTGTGGTGGGAGATGAGAACTACGGCGAAGGCTCATCGAGAGAGCACGCTGCAATGGAGCCGCGTTTCCTCGGCGGCAAGGCAATCATTGTAAAGAGCTTCGCACGCATTCATGAAACAAACCTGAAGAAGCAGGGGATGCTGCCCCTAACATTTGCCAATCCAAACGATTATGATAAAATAATTGAGGATGACAAAATCAGTATCGATATCTCCACCCTTAAACCCGGCACGGCACTGCCTGCCGAAATCACCCATGCCGATGGCACTAAGGACGTGATTCAGTTGAAGCACTCGATGAACGATCAGCAAATCGGTTGGTTTAAAGCTGGGAGTGCATTAAACCTCATCGCTGGTTCGTTGCAGTAACTGTTACTTAGTGGATGTATCGGGCAACTGCCATACAAACCGTTGTTACAACAAGGAACTGGAACACTATGTTCCCACCCTTTTTAATTGTTGCTCTCAAATTCTGAAGCTCGGCACCTTGTTCAGGCGTGGGCTGACCGCCAGATTGCTGGATTTGAGCTGATAGCGCACCTACACGCATAGCAGCTGGACGAACGCGTGCCATGCCGAACGAAAAACCAATGATCGCGCTCAATCCGCCGATGATCAATATCGTCCCCTGAGGGGATTGAACCCATCCCATATCAAAGTGGCCTGAAACATGATCCATCATGAGAAGTCCACTGATAATGGTGAGCGTTCCAGCCCAGGCGACAGTTGTTATCAGCTTTGTTTTAGACGTGATCGCCCCCATGAATGCGCCGCCGGCTGGCCCCGCAGCTTCAACAGCAGGCTGTATCCACAGCCTGAGAGAAAAAATCCAGCCGGCCCATATCACAAAGGATATGACATGAACAAAACGCAGAACTATCATGTAATAATCCATTCCTCCTCCTCAATAGTTGAACCATTCAAACTACAACAGATCTGGATTAAAATGCGCGATAATGATGAAAGTCATTACCCCATCGCATCAAATATTCGAAATTATACTTGTTAACAGGAGAGATAGATGACTACCGGATTCAAACTTTCGCTGTATCAACCAACATTTCGACAACAGCCGGATAAGCAGCAGAACCTACCGCGATACAGAAACCTTATACGAAGTTTTGAGAACACACTGGAGAAAATTATTTCGCGGGAGGAGGTTGAGGTAATCCTTGCCCCCTTCCGTCAATTAGCCTTAGATGCAGATTTTTGGTCTCACCCGCTTGATGGTCTTGCGATTCTTTCCGACCACAATCAATTTGATATTTATCGATTGCCACGCCCAGTGCCCGAGCTAGCCGTTGTAGCACATTCGTTCCATATCAAACCATTGCTGCGAATACGTCAGTCTGCCTACCGATTTCACGTTCTTGCTCTTACACGCCGTGATGTGAAATTATTCGAGGGAGATCGGGATGGTCTAATGGAAATTCCATTACACAAAGGCGTACCACGAACAATTGAAGAAGCACTGGGAAGTGAACAGGAAGAACCCCATGTTACTGTTGCCAGATCGGAAGGGAGCTATGGTGGGAACATAATGAGGCACACGCACCGGACCCGGCAGGAAGACATTAGCATTGATACGGAACGGTTCTTCCGAGTGGTAGATAATGCCATCACAGAATATCACTCAAAGGCAAGCGGGCTTCCAATTATCACTGCGGCCTTACCCGAACATGAAGCAGTGTTCCAATCCATTTCGCATAATCCTTACCTGATGACGGTTGGTGTTGGCATCCATCCATCAAGTATCGACAGCCACGCATTTATGGAGAGAGTTCGCAGTGTTATCATGCCGTTCATTTCCGAACGCTTAAACCGGATTCGCAATGTGTTCAGCGACTCGGCCGCCAGGGATAGAGGCAGCGACGACGTGAAAGTTGTTGGCAAGGCTGCTCTCGATGGTAGAATTCAACTTCTGATGGTGGATGCAGATAGGATTATACCGGGTGAATTGGTAGATGGTAAAGGAATTGAGTTTTACGATGCTTCAGCTCAGGATATTGATGATGTGTTAGACGACATAGCTGAAATAGTTCTTGAGAAAGGGGGCGAGGTACTCGTAGTACCTTCTTCCGACATGCCCACAGCTTCTGGCATAGCGGCAGTGTATCGCTGGTAGTGCTTAAGCGATTTTAAGCAACTGGCCAATCTGGGAATACCCGAGCGCAAGATTCGAGTCACTGTGTACTGCCTTCACAAGGCGTGATCTCGGTTCATGGAACCCTTCGCGCCCGAGTGGGAACGTCATGCAATGAATCGGGACTATCGCCGATGCCTGCATATCGCGAGCCATCATCACAGCTTCTTCGGGATTGCAATGCACAGCCTTCCATGGATTATAAGCTCCTATCGGCATTATTGCGACATCAATATTATTTATAAAATTTAGGTCTTTAAACGATTCAGTATATGCAGTATCTCCGCCGAACATGATTCGGTGTACCTTCTGGCAACCATTTCCATTTGCCTGATTATTTTGATGTTTCTCTTCGATAAGATATGAGTTAAAGCTTCGGCCAGTCTTACGTTGTCCCTTTGCCCGATCTGGTTCTCCGGGGAGTCTCCAACCAAAGTGTTTCACCGGAAATGCTCCGATGCTAACGCCCCCTTCATCTAAAGATTCACCCCAATCGAGCTCTCGAAGTGACTTCCAACCCATGTAGTCTATAACATCTGATGTATTCTTTGCCGTAATGGCGTGAATTTTTCCTGGTGACCGATTGGTTAGAAATTCAAGCGATGCAAGGTCCATATGGTCCATGTGCGCATGGGAAAGCAGCACGATGTCGGGCACCGGTATCTCCGATGGATCGAGCGCCGGACGCGTTATGCGCCGTGGGCCAAACGTTGCGCCCAAAATTCTTACACCGATGTTATTGAACAGAACAGGATCGGTTAGGATGATTGTGTCATGGACATTTATTAATACCGTTGAGTGACCAATCCACGCCATAGACACCGCCGAATCAGCGATGAACTCAGGCACTGATTGTTCCGGCAAGGTTAATTCAGGATGATTTGACCGACGCTTCGGAAGGGTCATCGATTTCAGCGTTGAAAGTCCGACACTTGAAAGAATACCAGTGGCAATGGCACCGGACACAATTGTTCTTCGTTGTGGCGACACAGTGTTACAGGATTATGGGAAGGGGCAAATTGTACGTCAAAAATTTCTTGACGAAAGGTCGGAAATGTAATCTCGTATTTGTTTCTTAATTATTGTTGCACCTCTTCACATCGCACCACTTCACATTGATTCTTCACATTAATGTGTGGCTGCCACATTATCACCTAAATATTGCAGCTATCTTAATTCAAGGGGTTTTTTATGTACAGGTTTTTTGTAATACTTAGTCTCGCTGCATCGGCACTGATTGCTGCATGCAATTCAACCACCGATCCCGTAAGCAGTAATAGCGCTGGAAAGGATCAGTCAACCATACAAGCGAATGTTGTAGAGCATGTAAACAATACCTTTACAGGCACGCTCTATAACGAGTGCGCCAGTGAGGAAATTAATTATGAAATCGATGTCCATTATATCTACCAGACGAAAACCAACGCCGATGGATCGACGTCACTCGTTGTCAAGATCCATGTAAAAGGAAAAGGCTGGGGTGTAGACAGTGGCAATAAGTATGAGATTATTGAAAATGGGAATTTCACTTCTGAATCACCTGTAGAAGGATGC
>JAGVJW010000069.1 GCA_020050895.1 bacterium
ACCATCCGACCACGCCGTTGTGCGTAGCGTGATGGATGTCTGGTTGTCTCGAAGGATGGCCGTATGAACGATTTTACCCGATACGTCAACTACTTCGAGTGTTGTAGAACCAACGAATCCCGAGGGGCGGATTTCTAGCGTTTGGTCTGCGGGATTGGGGAAGATGACGGCAGTAGGAGCTGGTGCAGACGCGTCGGTAACTGACGTAATGGAGAGTATTTCAACAAGCGACCGGCATTTTCCCCCGGTATTAATGGCAAGATCTGATGGGGAATTGATGGGGAGTTCGATTGACTTGTTGTTAAAAATAATTATTGTGTCGATGATTGCATTGGAAACAGGGTCACGATAAACAACGTTGAGCGGTAGAGTGGTGAAGAGGGGCCAATCACTGTGCTCCAACTGCTGCACCTGCTCGATGTGAGCAGTCCAAGAGGAACCATTTGGGTAGACGTTGATAAGAAGTTGTGGCCAGCCCCTTCCATAAATCCATTCGTCAAAAAAGAGAGTTGTTAGGTCGCCCAAACCCGGACGCAGTGCTTCACTCATGACGTCTGTTGTTGCATTGCCCTCTGCATTGTCTTCCAGGTAGGTTCGCAGTGCCTCGAAGAACGCCTCGTCTCCCATCAGAGCGCGTGCCATCGCGAGAACAACGGCCCCCTTCTTGTAAATGGTTTCGGGATAATTCGACGATGGCTTTGACCGAGGAAAATCAAAGAGCGTGAAGACCCCTTCAATTTTCGACACTCGATTGATATAGTCAACTGAATTTCTATCCACTGATGTGAGGTATGCATCCCAGCCCTTTAGAGATTCCATCCAGACGGACTCGCAGAATGTGGCAAAGCTCTCCGTAAGCCAGGCATGCCGAAAATCAAGGGGGCTTACCCAGTCGCCATACCACTGATGAGCAAGCTCGTGAGCTGCTGTTGTGTTTACTGTATCAAATCGCTTAACCACTGAAACTGGAAACGATATCATGGTTTGATGCTCCATTGCACCGATGGAAGTATTTACATAACCAATTTTATCAAATGGATAGCTGCCAAATCGGGTTTCAAATGACTGAAGCATTTTTGGTAGCAGTCGGTAAGAAACCCGCGACGCCGTTGTGTCTCGAGGTTTCGAAAAAACCGAAATAGGCAAATCTGGTTTCCCGGAATCAAAGGCAAGCTGTACCAACTTTCCCACAGCAAATGTGAGAAGGTAGGTGGCTGTTTTGTGATTCTCCTCCCAGATAAATGTTGTGCTCAGTTCATCGGCCGATGTTGTTGCGTCGATCAATGTGCCTACAGAAACTACTGAATAGCCCTTAGGTACCGTCATTGTCAGTCTGAAAGATGCTTTGTCGGATGGGTGATCATAACAGGGCATCCACGATTGTGTAGTAGAAACCCATGAATTCTGAAAACCAACTCCAAGAGCATAGAGTATGGAGTCCTGAAAGTGAACACCACCCCATGGATTCGTGCCCCCTTCATCACCCATTGTGCCCTGATAGTAAATATGGAAAGTATCTCGTTGATCCTGCCTGACGGATTGCCCACGTACAACATCGAAATGAAATGTGTCCGCAGCAATAATTCCAACGCTATAAAAATCCAGTTGCACTCCATCGAGAACAACACTGTCGATTACTGGACCTCTAAGGTGAATCGGAAGCAACGGAGCTTCAACATCCGTCAGCCAGGTGACGATAACATCGCATCTGCCTGCGATCTTCTTGGATGTTGTTGGTGCCGTTGTAGCTACAACATTGTAATGTTCGATATCAAAATTCTGACTAATGAATTTCGTGGGCGACGATATTGGCTGTGAAAAAGCATTAAATGCTGTAAGAGTTGTGAAGACAGCAAACAGAACGAAGTTTCGCATGGATAGAAAATACAAAGGCCCGAAGTGTAAACTTCGGGCCTTGGCTGAAAATTTCACTCGAACCGAGTCCGAGTTGTTGGCTTAGCTTTAACGCACAATCTGCAGCGGCAGGGCAAACGTTCTGGTTCCGTTCGAAACGCGTACCAAGGTCATACCGGCTGGGATTGAGCCAACATTAAGTACTACCGAAGTCTCACTGCCCGTTACGTCGATGTTTTGTGCGCTGAGGACAACACCAGCCAAACTGATCACGGAGATCTGTGCAGTACCTACAGTTGACGGGAATTTAATTGTTGCCTCAGTATTCGCTGGGTTCGGGAACAGGTTGTACCCGATACCAATCTGGTCTGATGGATTTTCAACACTTGTAACTTGCTGAATCAAACCAATAGATACCGAAACATCAAGGTTGTTATCGTCAATTGTAACGGATTCCGTTGTTGATCCATAACCAAACCTGTCAGCGCTGACTTTCCATGTGCCAATACCAAGTTCGTCTAATTCATACGCCCCAGCGTTTTCCGACATGGCAAAATCAACAACGTTACCATTAGCGTCTGTTGCTACAACCAAGGAGCCCATAATACCGTCGGCATTCTCAACATGGTTATCATCTTTGTTAATGATTCCACCCCGACGATCGTAGACCCAACCACGAACGCGGCCACGGCCTAAGCTATCACTTGCTTTCTCAAAGCGAATGGTGTGTTGAAGAGTGATCATGGCATCACCGACGGAGATGGCTGTTGCTTCCTTCCATGAATGCGAAGCTGTGCCACCTTCGACGTACCAACCCGGAACGTACGGGTGCTCGCCGGGAATGCCGAACACGATATAGTCACCTGGTTCAAGGTTCGTAAATGAATAGTTGCCTTGGTCGTCGGTTTCAACCGATACCACCTTTGTCTTATGTTCCTTGTCAGGAGAATTATGTGTATCAACAAGCAGATAGGCTGTTACTCTGCCCGTAACTCCATCGCTAGTTTCATCATCGACAAGGTTGCCGCCAAAGCCATTGTTAAAGACTTCACGTTTGTCCATCGAGAAACTAATGCCATCGGTGTTACCAGTGATTTCGATAACAGTTGCCTGAGTAGCATCGTGGGAATTTTCCCACCATTCCTGTATATACTCGCCTTGATCGGCTCCGCGCTCATCACGAACCTTTGCCATGGCTATAAAAAACATTCCTTCGGGAAGTTTAACCTCATAATACCCGTCGGCATTCGTTTCGGCTTTGACAACAGCATTGAGGCCAGCGGAATTTGAATTGTCGTGTTTGCGAGCTTCGAAAACTACAAGAGCATTTTCGATACCTTCGTTGGTTTCAGCATCGTATACACGTCCAGAAACAACGTATTTAACAGGTTCGGGACGAGCAGTGACAACGAAATTGATTTCAACCTGCGGTTCATCGCACGTAACTGTAACTGTTTTGGCATCGGCAAGTTCAGCAACATCTTCATACCATTCGGCAAAGAATCCTTCGCCTTCGATGCGGAACTTATATG
>JAGVJW010000015.1 GCA_020050895.1 bacterium
AAACACACACCAACACTGGCGAAAGCAATTTCAGATTTTCTTCGTAAATCGAAGCGGAGTAAGGACTCGTGATATTTCAACTAAGAATTGGACATTACCAAACTGAGTCGGAGTAATTCGTTCGGATTTCTGCGTAATTACGTTGTAGGTAAATAACTGTCTGCCGGTCTTCTCAATTCCTTGTGGATTCACATACCGTACTTCAGCAGTGACGAGTGCCACATTATCGTCATACGGACACCATGCTGACAGAGACAGGAAATATAAAGACTCATCTGGTTTCAATGCCGGTTCGATGTTAACTTCTGATCGATCCCCAGTTTTTAAATTCTGAATAATATACGTCGGGCTATTACCATCTTGATACGAAAGCCAGGTTCCCAATATGCTTGTCTTAGGATCCAAATCTGCGGACCTGGGTATTTTCTCTCCAAACCAGTCCGGCTCGGCATTCAAGAAGTCACAGTTACAAGGTACATCAGGGTACACGCTGTTTTCACATGATGAAACTCCAACCAGCATCGCGAAAATCAACACGAGAACCGTACGCAGCCTCTTGAGTTGCACCCACTGCAAAGGGACGGAAAACATCTTATGGTGTGAATAAGAATTTGCCATACCTGACACTATTACCATTCACAATGAGAGTAACAACGTAAGCACCTGGCAAGATTGCCAAGGAATCCATATTGATCTCGTAGTGTCCTGAATCGTTGATGTCACCCCGAAAAGAGGTTCAGAAAGTTAAGGGTAATTTCAACCATTACCTGAAGGAGTGCCGAAGTTGCCGGGACAATCTCCCGGCGTTTCTCCCGGCGTTTCTCCCGGCGTTTCTCCCGGCGTTTCTCCCGGCATTTCTCCCGGCGTTTCTCCCGGCGTTTCTCCCGGCGTTTCTCCCGGCGTTTCTCCGGGTCGTGGTGCGAAACTATTTCAGCTATTCATTAAATAATAGAAGTACTTGATGAGCTGGATGCCCTGTATCAATGGGGAGCTGCCTGATGAACATTGCCAATCTCTGACGATAGACATCGTCGGACGGGAGAGTTGCTGGGAAGCATATCGTGCCGGGTGCCAAGGGACCCAAAAAATAATGCAGTTATCGGGTGATAACAATCGTATTGATAAATCTACCGCCGTGGTTTGTAGTAATAATTACAACATACATACCGGATGCAAGAGAGGGAAGAGGAACCGACAAATTGGAAACGCCTGAATCAACGCTGTAGTCTCCCAAATCGCTAGTCAAATTGCCAATGGTGTTGATGAGCTTTACTGAAAGCTGTTCGCTAAATGAAGCGTTGACCTGAAAATTCAAATTGTCGCGTACTGGATGAGGGGGCATGATAGATACCGACGTCGGCGGCACGAGTTTAATAATGTTTCTTGGACCACACACATCAACAATCAATAGTCCGTCGTCGGCAGTTACATCTACAGGCTCTAAAGAACGAACAACCATCTGACTGAAGACGAAGAGAGTGCTGTCGGGGATTGCCGGTCTGGCAACGCCTTTCAGGACTGCAACAACTCCAGGTCTGCCGAGATTCGGTCCACTACGAACAATTGTGAATTCAACATGGCCATCTTGCCACTGAACATCAACGATGCCATCAATTAACGTTCCGCTAAGAATGGTATCGATATCGAAATGAAGGCGAGAAAAATCAACGACGAATTTTGTGGTATCAATGCGTGCAGCGGATACGTCGGTCAACCACTGTACGGGAATCTCCAACTTCGTCCCAGAAGGAACCACGTACTCGTCGATCTTAAGTAAAAGCTCATATTCGGGAGGCACTTCTGGGTCTCGCCCCCTGCCAACTAAATCAATGGATGATTGAGTTGTGCACCGCTCTGCATCCGTTAGCGTAAGTGTGGCATTCTGCGAACCAGACACTGTTGGCCTGAAACGGAGGGTGACAGAAGTTGAGGCTAACGGGGCAAGTAACAGGCCATTAACGTTGTTTACTATCGTCCAACCCTGTACAGGTGGATTAATTACAAGGTTGACGATTTGTCTGGTCAGAGTAGATGGATTTGAAATCGTCACGTCCAGATCAACGCTGTCGCCAATAATCAACGTTCCTGCCGTAACTGGATTCGGCTGAATTACCAATTGTCCACCAACACGCGTGGCTGATACAGATACTTTTACGGTATCCTTACAAGTCTTCCCGTCCAACACAATAGTTCCACTGGAGAAACCGAGATTGAGACTTGAAGGATTGCATGTAATCGTGATGATTTCCGAAGCTTTTGCTGCTACATTTATACTGTTGCTGCTGACTGAAAAGCCCGGAGGAAGGCTCGTAGTGCCAACGTTGACGGTCTCACCTACCGACCCGTCATTGGTAACAACAATATCAAGTGTTTGAGGCGGATCGCAAATGGCAACGGTGTCAACATTGAATTGAACTGGTGAGACGGACAAACTTGTGTAGGTGAATCTTCCGGTTAGTGGTACGTCGATGTTCTCACCAGCCGGATCGAATACCAACGTTACAGTTGCAGTTGCATTTGCGTTGATCGTTGGATCGTAGGAGACAACAATGTATACCGACGAATCCGGACGCAGCATCAATGGCGCCGTCGGCTTAACGATACTGAAAGGCTGGTTCGCGCCACCGATTGTTATTTGCCGGAGAGTCATGTCGGTTGATGACCTTGACGTTACCTTAAAAGAATCAATCACCACTTTTGCTGAACATAGCACCTCGAACGAAAGCGATCCTGGCTCAACATCAACCTGATTCGACATACTTTTGAAGTCCACATCAACTTGATCAATATTTTTACAAATACCTTCTGTCTGAATTTCAAGTCTTCCAAAAATTCTTGTAATGGATGTGGGATTCCACGTAAGCATTACAACAAGGCTGTCGGCAGAATTTATGGTTGCTGGTAGTGTTGGATAAGAAACTGCCAGATTTGGATAAGAAGGTGTAAAATTTATTCCAGTGATGGTTACTGCATCGGCTGTTCGCGTCTTGATTACTACGCTTCGGGTGAGCGTAGCTCCAACCATAACGGAGTCTACAACAGGAGATGGTACTGCAAC
>JAGVJW010000144.1 GCA_020050895.1 bacterium
ATGATATCGGCGAACGGTGGAGTTGATACGACCACTGCCTTCTTAACCGCAATCTCAGTCTGCTTGATTGCCGTGTCTTTCGAAAGTGTATCATATTCAATCTTCAACGGCTTATAGTATTCGAGAATATTTTCACGCTGGATGGTGTCTGAAGTCTTTCTGATGTATCGGACAAAATCCGGACGAGCCTTAACGGCAGATCTCTCCTTGGGGAATGTGAGATCGGCATAGTTGACGATAACCTCACCGCTAAGACGAGGAGCATCGAGCGGGCCATAGAAATGCAAGCCGTTGCTTCCTGTAGCAATAATCAAATCTCCATACACATCGGGACTCTTTACCTGTGATGCCCGATTCATGATCTTGATACCATTCTTCCTCGGCGTAATGATTGAGAAGTCAAAACTTTTTACAGCGAATCCATCAAAGTGAATCACACCGCCAAGTTGTGCCATCCCCCCTCCCATATCGTTGCTTCTATTATAAACTCGAACGGTATCAAGGAACAGATCCTCTTCATCTAAATGAAGGACACCATCGGCGATGTATTCCATGTTTGTGGTCTTTGAGCGGAAATAACTTTTCTCAAATCGACCTTTGCCACCGAGATGCATATCATCCGGCGAAGTACCTGTAAGAGTTATCGTTGCATCAATCTTACCTGTGAGATGCTCAATTGCTGGCACGAATGGCTCTACAGCAGCCAACGCAAGGTCGTCTGCAGTGAGGTTGATATCAACAGGCCTATTCGGAACCAAGCGGTCTTCAACCTTCGTCAGGGCCAGATCGAGCGGAAGGGCATTGATGTCCAGTCGAAGTGCCTGTACATTCTCCGGATGATCTTCATCGCGAATCTCAACATAGCCCGTAACGTCGCGCTGCCTATACATTAGCTGCGATGTAAGATTACCGATCAGCGAGCCATTGTAAGTTACCTGAGAGGCCTCCATTTTTAGCAGCGCAATTGGTTCAGTCCAGGATCCATTGATCACCATATCGAAATCGTCGACCTTGCCCCCTATCAAGTGAAGTGGATGATCTTCGGAAAGCATTACAAAGTGCGAGACATCGTGCAAGAAAAACTCTTGAACCTCGATGTTAAAATCTCTGAAGTTTTCCGATGAAGCGTAGCCCGAAAGCGTGATTTTTTCTGACCACTTTCTTTCAAACTGGAATCCATCGAATTGCACCACTCCGGAAACGATTGAAAGGACCGACGGATGAGATAATTCCCACTCAAGATTGTGTGCAGTGTCGAGGACAAATGATGCAGTATCTATTTCAACCAGCAATTTGTTGTCCATTGCGGTGGCTTTGGCACCAACGGTAAAGGCCATGTCGTCGACCCAACTCGAAGCAACGAGTTGAATCTCTCCATCTTGATCGTCGATCAGAACCTGTGGATGCAAAACTCGTGTGAGGCCGACACGAACAGTAGAATCGCATGTACCAGATACTTTCAACCTTCTAACTTTTGGTGCAACGGAATTATTATCGGTGCTAACTTCGAGACTCGCCGAAATCGGGTCTGAGTAGATGTCGAGGTTGTCAGAAATTACGCTAACAGTCTGAGTGAGGATTGTATCCAAAACAATCGATGCCAAATTCGACGTTACTCCAATCGACCCAGATATTATTGCTGATCCTGAAACTGCAACATCGCCCAGGAACATGTTAAGGGGCGATACATCAAGAATTTGAATCGAAACATGGGCATTAATTGGCTTTAAGTTCACTGCTTGTGCAGGAGTGATGCTATCGATTGTTACGATATTTTTTATCCGGTGTTTAATTACGTTAACAACAGATTTCGCCGACGACGAAATCGTTTCAACCAAGGTTGTAGGGATGAATTCACCGGTTATGTTGAGGGTGGCAAAATCCGACTTGAATGAAACATCGCGGTACGAGCCCGTTCGTTGAGAAGACAGCTCGACATCGAACGGCAGTAATGATCTATCGGACAGCATCAGCTCGTTGACTCGACCCTTTAGAGAGCCTTGTATGCTATCTGGATGAATACCTGTTCCTTCTACCCTAAACTGCCACGACAGTCTCGACGGCATTCTTGAGTCATCGAACAGTGATGCCAAGTCGAGTCCATTTGCCCCGATGGTTGCTGTATAAGAAGGTCTTGCTGTATCTGCTACGTCGAGAGCCGCTGTTAAACTGATGCGTTGCGATCTCAGCTCCTGGAATGGATCGGCAATTGTTGTATCATCAGAAAATGGCGTAACATCTGCAAAGAGTGTATCAACGATAATCTTTCCGTTTCCATCAGCCTTAACAATGGCTCTCATTGTTCGCAGTGGCCGTCTGAAAAATCGCGACCGATCGAGTTCAATCTGAAAGGTTCCCAGTACGTTTTGAAGATTTGTGCCACTTCCTACAATCATAACTCTACCATTGAGATTTGTTGTTTGAAGTGAATCTCCGGTGATTTGGGAGAGATCACCGTTAAACACCTTCATATCCATTTGGTATCCGAGCCGTTTCTTATTCAATTCCAACATCAGCTCACCGCGGAAATCCCCTGGTCTGTCACTTGCGTCAACCACGAATGCCAACTTCTCTGTTGGAGCCCCCTTCATGTATACGTATCGCAAATCAGTGAGAGAAAGAAAATCAAGTTCCGGAAGTTCAACAAACCGAATCCTGCGGCGAATGTCTGCATATCGCGCCTTTGAATCGCGTAAGGACACATCGAGTGCCAAGGGATTGTTGTTGCTAATATTTTTTACAATAGTGTGCCCATTCAATCTGGTTTCTCCGGCATGCAAATCCATGTGGGAGACATGGAGTGTGTTGCCGTCAAAATTCACGTCAGCCTTCAAGGCGTATGAGTCCAGCAAGTCAACTTCACTGAAGAAGTACTTCACATCCGGACCCCACACACTATCAGCCTCAACGCGTCCTACAATGGGATGAGCATTCAGCAGCGAATCAGAAAACCCTTTGGTAATATCAACACCGTCGAGACGCGCCCGCAGGGAGATATCGGATTTGTTTACTCTGAGGTGCATGGACTGGACGTCGACTCCTTCAGGCGATGCACGGGCAACCAGCTTCAAGTCATGCACATCAACCGGACCGAACTTATCTGTAAACGACATCCCATTCACAGCAACAGCGTAGTCGCGGGCTCTTAAGGAAGCACGAACAGAAATGTTGCAGTTAACATTATCAACATGAATATGCAAGGGATCGAAAGTGGTGCCATCACTCCACTGCGTTGTTCTATCGTTCACGAGAATCGAACCCTGTTCAATCCGCAAGGATCGGACGGCAATAGTAAAATCTGGTGGTTCGGTTACGGATGTATCGGAGATGGGCTTAATGACACGATCGATATTCCATACGCCTGCTTTCGATTTTAAAATTTCGACCTTCGGGTTCGTTATAACAATCTCGCCGATTGAACCCATTCGGTTTGCAAGCGCCGCAAGATCGTAGGCAACTGAAAGTTGTTGCGCCTCGAACAGAAGTGTTCCGTCGGCATACAAACGTGGGTGCACAACAACGATTCCGTGGAAAATGTCAACTCTTGCGCCATCAATAACAAGCTTGCCAACTAACTCATTATTTACAATATCAACAATAGCATTTCTTAGCCACCGCTTGAAAAATTCCGTCTGAGATATAGCAACAACTAACGCGCATAGAATAAGAAACGTCCCCCCAATTCGCCACAGCCATCGGCCCGCAAATCGAACGGACCGACGATAAAAGCTCTCGCCCTTCTTACTTTCCTCAGCCGCTGGCATATCGAATTTGTTTATTCACGGTGTTTAACAGTTCCACATGCATCCAACGTATACCCTGCGATTCTAGTTCAGATAATAATTTAACGATATCTGCAATTTCACGATTAATGCAATACCCCTTACTCTGCGTTACGCTGCGTGGTTCCACTACACAAGTTCCACAACAACAGCACTTGCCTCTCCGCCACCAATGCATAACACTGCAAGCCCACGCTTTAACCCTCGGTGCTTTAATGCATGCAGCAAGATCGGAAGAGC
>JAGVJW010000176.1 GCA_020050895.1 bacterium
CGAACCTGCTCCAAAGGCAAGTCTTTCGTTATGGGAAAATCTTGCAACCGATATATGGCAGCCCGTTGGTGAGCAACCAAAATTTGGCCTGATTCCATTATTAATCGGCACAGCGAAAACAACATTTATTGCAATTCTTATTGGCGCTCCTCTGGGAATACTCGCCGCCATTTTCACGGCATTTTTTGCACCTCGGCGTCTTAGAGAAATCGTAAAGCCTGCAATTGAGTTACTTGCAGGCTTCCCATCGGTAGTCATTGGTTTCTTTTGTCTGGTAACAGTTGCCTCGTTTGTTCAGAACACAATTGATTCTGAATTCAGACTCAACACATTGATTGGCGGTATCGGATTATCGCTTGCAGTTATACCGATTGTGTTTTCAATTGCCGAAGATTCGTTAAGCGCAGTACCTAAATCCTTGCGAGAAGCATCGCTGGCGCTTGGTTCAAGTGAATGGCAGACAGCCTACCGCGTGATGCTACCCGCTGCAGCGCCTGGTGTCTTTGCTGCAGTATTGTTGGGAATCGGGCGAGCCTTTGGCGAAACCATGATTGCCATCATGGCAACTGGTAACGCGCCACTCGCAGATTGGTCGCCCCTTACCCCGTCGAGAACATTTGCCGCCACGATAGGATCCGAAATGGGAGAAGTGGTCTGGGGCTCAGAACATTATGGTGTGCTGTTTCTGCTTGGCACTATCCTCTTCATCGTCAGCTTTGTTTTGAATGCGCTTACAGAGCTCTATGTTAAACAAAAACTAATAAAACGATTTCAGGGTAAATGATGACGTTGCCATCACCATTCTCCGGACCCCATCCATTATCGCGGAGAGTCGTAGGATTCTTTGCAGTGATGATTGCGGTAACGGCAACAGTAGCAATTCTGGGAGTGATACTCGGAATGATGGCGGAGTTTGTTACTCAGGGAGGGGGCGAACTATCGTGGGCATTTCTAACGGAGTTCCCACGTAACAGCAATATGGAGGGCGGAATATGGCCAGCACTTGCCGGTACAACATTGTTGGTATTGTTAATGACGTTGATGGGAGTTCCTATTGGTACTGCAACGGCGTTGTATTTGTCGGAATTCGCACGCAAGGATGCATGGTTTGCGCGCACCGTGAGATTCGCCGTTAACACTCTAGCGGGCGTTCCATCGATTGTTTTTGGTTTATTCGGCGTGGGCTTCTTTATTCAGTTTGTTGGAGTAGGACTCGATGCTGCCACTGGCAGCGTTGCCTTGGGGGATGGATCGTTGCTGTGGTCATCGGCTACGCTTGCAGTACTCACCCTGCCTGTTGTTATCGTTTCAGTCGAAGAAGCACTGCGTGCTGTTCCCTTAGAATTGCGTGAAGCATCGCTTGCCCTTGGTGCAACGCGATTTCAGACGATTACAAAGGTCGTTTTGCCAAATGCTGTTTCAGGAATACTTACAGGATCTATTCTCGCTGTTGGACGCGGTGCAGGCGAGGTGGCTGCCATAATGTTCGTTGGCGTTACCTACTCGGCCGAGGCTTTACCGAATGCAGTCACAGAAAAGTTTATGCACCTGGGCTATCACCTTTACGTTCTCGCAACGCAGTCGCCCGACGTTGAGAAAACGTTGCCACTGCAGTATGCAACAACGCTTGTCTTGCTCGGACTAACGTTTACGTTGAATTTTTCGGCCATCATTATCCGTTCGCGATTGCGTCGGCACTGAGCTAATACAGAGTTCTTATGGCAAAAGAGTTAGCAACAAAGATCCATTCTTCGAAGTTTTCCGTCCACTACGGATCCAAACAAGCTCTGTTCGACGTCACCCTCGATATTCCCGAGCGCAGAGTAACGGCATTCATTGGACCCTCGGGGTGTGGCAAGTCAACCTTTCTTCGGTCCATTAACCGTATGAACGATCTCATCGACAGTGTCCGCAACGATGGGCGAATGATCGTTGATGGCATTGATGTGTACGATCGTTTAGTGGATGTTGCGGTACTCCGCAGGAAAATCGGCATGGTCTTCCAAAAGTCGATCCCATTTCCTAAGTCCATCTTTGAGAACATCACATACGGTTTAACACTCAACGAGCGTATGTCGAAGTCTGCTCTCAACGACGTCGTTGAATCGTCTTTGCGAAAGTCAGCATTATGGGATGAGGTTAAAGACAGGCTTCAGCACAGCGCCATGGGCTTGTCAGGGGGCCAGCAGCAGCGGCTGTGCATCGCCCGCGCCATAGCAATCAACCCAGAAATTCTGTTAATGGATGAGCCCTGTTCCGCACTCGACCCAATCTCCACAGCAAAGGTTGAGGAATTGATTACGGAGTTAAAGGACACGTACACCATCGTCCTTGTAACACACAACATGCAACAGGCTGCGCGCGTAAGCGACTATACCGGCTTTTTTCTGCTGGGAAGGATGATTGAATTCGACAGAACCCGAACGTTGTTCACTAGTCCGAGCGTGAAGGAAACGGAAGATTACATTACGGGTCGATTTGGTTAACATGCAAAATCCCTCTTCCACGTCGTCATACCCTACGTCATGATAAAACCATTTGAAGAAGATCTCGACAAGCTAAGAACAAGACTCATCCGCATGGGTTCTCTGGTAGAAGAGCAGGTTGAATTTGCCCTTCGCTCACTCCAGGAGGGTAACCGTGAATTAGCTGCCATTGTGATTGATCGGGACAACAAGGTAGACAAGCTTGATTTAAAAATTGATAAACTTTGCCAGCGAATATTTGCGCTGAATCAACCCGTTGCCAGCGACCTTCGTTTGTTGCTTTCGGCAATTAAAATCAACAACGAACTAGAGCGGATTGGCGATATGGCAGGTGCAATCGCCAGCGTAGTCATTAATTCTCCTGAATCTGTAGAACTCGGCAAGAGAATCGAAATCGAACATCTTTCCAATTCAATGTTTCGTTTGCTTAAGGCAAGTCTGGATGCCTTTATTAATAACGATCCCGAGCTTGCCGACCATATTCTTCCAAGTGATTCAACTGTCGACGACATATACAGTTCGATGAATTCAAAGCTCATTGCCTTGATGGAAGAAGACAGCAAACTCGTTCGTGCGGGATCGAACTTATTGTTTGTCTTACACGATCTTGAGCGAATGGCAGACCATGCTACGAACATTGCCGAGATGGTCATCTTTCTCGTACGCGCCAAATTGGTGCGACACCGTGCAGTAAACACTGACACCGACTAACGCCGGCATCGTTTGTAACTTGCATCCCTGTTTCAATCGCAAAACGGCAGATGCATAAGTCTACAAAAGGAATTATCCTGGCCGGCGGAAATGGCACACGCCTACACCCGATGACTGCAGTGTTTTCGAAGCAATTGCAGCCTGTGTACGACAAACCGATGATCTATTACCCTCTGTCGACGTTAATGATGGCCGGCATCAAGGACGTACTGATCATCTCAACACCACACGACGTACCCTCCTTTCAAACACTTCTTGGTGATGGCTCACGATTTGGCATTTCGCTTTCCTATGTAGTCCAGGAGCAGCCACGTGGAATCGCCGAAGCATTTATCCTCGGAAAAACATTCGTTTCAAATAGTCAGGTTGTTTTGATCCTGGGCGACAATTTGTTTTATGGTAAGCTCGATTTTCTTCGTAATGCAATCGAGGCAAACAGCGGTGCAACAATTTTTGGTTATGCCGTAACGGATCCACAGCGTTATGGCGTTGTAGAGGTAGACGATTCCGGGCACGTGATTTCTATCGAAGAGAAGCCGTTGCATCCGAAATCAACGCTTGCCATTCCCGGACTGTACATTTATGATTCGGACGTATGCGGCATTGCCTCTTCTCTTAAACCAAGCGCAAGAGGCGAACTGGAAGTTACTGCCATACACAACGCTTACCTAAAAATGAATAAGCTAAATATTGTGAAAATTGGAAGGGGCATTGCATGGCTGGACACCGGTACACCGGAGAGCCTTTTAGATGCCGGCACCTTTATTCATGCCATTGAAAAACGTCAGGGTCTAAAGATTGCATGTCTCGAGGAAGTCGCACTGCGAACGGGCCTATTAACGCGCGAGCAATATGTAAAATCCATTGCGGCTCTACCGATTTCCTCGTATAGGGATTATTGTGAAAGCTTGTTGGGCCAGTGATGATCAAGACCAACCTTAAGCAGATTCGATCGGTAATCGAAACTTCATTCCAGGAATTTTTCAAACGGTCTACATCCGGTGGTATCGTCATCCTGGTTTCAACGGCTATTGCAATGTTCTGGAGCAACTCTCCTTTTCATGATAGTTATCAAACGTTACTGCATCAGCCGATTGCAATTACAATATCGTGGTTTAACCTTTTTTTCCCTTTCGAGCGTTTCGTCAACGATGGGCTGATGGTTTTGTTCTTTCTGGTTGTTGGATTAGAGATTAAGAGGGAAATCCTTGTTGGTGAGTTATCAACTACTAAGCGTGCCATTCTTCCGTTAGTCGCTGCTGTTTTCGGCATGATCGGACCAGGCACAATCTATGCTGCATTCAATGCCGGCACACCGGCAATCAGGGGATGGGGCATTCCTGTTGCAACCGACATAGCCTTTGCTCTGGGAGTTCTTGCACTCCTTGGGTCTCGTGTTCCCCTTGGCTTAAAGGTCTTTCTTGCC
>JAGVJW010000080.1 GCA_020050895.1 bacterium
CCAGATATCACCGGCACCAAGCGTTATCACCAAGTCCCCTGTCCGAACGATTGATTTTAGTGCGTTGGCTACCTGGTTCTTGTCGGGCTCATAGTAAACGTCGGCATGGCCGGCCAGGCGTGCCGCATCGGCGATAAGCTTACCGTTTATCCCATTTATGGGTGCTTCGCGGGCAGCGTAAACATCTGTTAATACAAGAACATCGGCATCGCTGAACGATGTGGCGAATTCATTGAAAAAGTCTCGCGTTCGGGTGTACGTATGCGGCTGGAAAACAGCTACGATGCGCCTATTCCATCCATTTCTTGCAGCAGCCAGAACGCAGCGTAATTCCGTGGGATGATGGGCATAGTCATCGACAATCAATATTCCGCTGGTTTCACCTTTGATTTCAAACCGACGGTACACTCCACTGAAATCAGCGAGGGCGTCTCGAATCAATTCAAATGAAATGTTGCATACAAGTCCTGCTGTACATGCAGCAAGAGCATTGCGAACGTTGTGTTCTCCGGGTACGTTAAGCGAAATGCGCCCAAGCTCGTTGCCATGATACACTAATGTGAAAGTCGACGTGCGTTCACTGAATTCAAGATTGGTGGCGCGAACATCGCAATTTTCAGACAACCCAAAGGTTATGATAACTTTTTTTATTTCCGGAATAATTGATTTTGCTCCGGCATCGTCCAGACAAACACAGGCCGTTCCGTAAAACGGAACCTTGTTTGCAAACTGAATAAATGCCTGCTTGATGTCGTCGAGATCGCTGTAGATATCCAGATGGTCGGCTTCGATGTTGGTAATCACTGCAATGGTTGGAAGCAATTGTAAAAACGATCGGTCATATTCATCGGCCTCCAACACAATCCAGTCGCCCCCTCCCAAACGCGCATTCGATCCTCCCAAGCCCTTTAGGCGTCCGCCAACGATAACTGTGGGATCCATCCCAGCCTTCATAAACACTAGCCCACACATCGAAGTTGTTGTGGTCTTGCCATGGGTGCCTGCGATAGCGAGACAGTAATTGAGCCTCGACAATTCGGCAAGCATTTCTGCGCGACGTATAATGGGAATCGAATTCCTGACTGCTGCAATTGTTTCGGGATTCTGAAGGGGGCGGACAGCGCTTGAGTACACAACAACATCGGCGTTGCTAATGTTCGCTTCATCGTGTCCAATAGCGATTCGTGCACCTCTGTCTGCAAGGTAATCTGTTGCTTCGGTCCGCTGTAGGTCCGATCCGCTAACGGTGAAACCCTGGCTAAGAAGGATTTCAGCAATGCCGCTCATGCCGATTCCGCCGATGCCAACAAGATGGACATGTTTGATGGACGAAAACGTCATGTGTAAAAATCCGGTCGCCTGTCGGTAAAGATGTTGTTGTACGCGTTAAATGATTTGTTGCGAGTGAGCACTGGATCAATATCAGCAAAGATCGCTGATTCCGTTGTTGCATCCGCTGCTGCCAGCACGGCTCCGTTAAAACCATACACAGTTGATTGACCATTGAACGAAACCTTTTCACCGCCGTTCTCTTCGCTACCCGTTCTATTTGCAACAGCCAGATACACCTTGTTCTCCAACGCTCTCACCGGCATCACCATTTTCCAAATGTGCGTGATCAGATTTGACGGGCAGGCAATTAAATCGGCTCCGTGCAAGGCCAGCGTCCTGGCAGCCTCGGGGAAACGCCAATCGTAGCAAATCATGGCTCCTAACCGGCAATCTATGTGAGGTATGTGTACAACGCCGAAGCCGGTGTTTCCAGGAGTGAATACATCAGCTTCACGATAGAACAAATGAGTTTTGCGATAGACTGTGGTGGGGATATTATAGCCGCATATCAGTGCACTGTTAAATAAGTTGGTGTCTGCTTGCTCTGCAAACCCGATGACTGCGACGATTTCGTTGGATATGCAAACACTTACCAGATGCTCTATGATGGAACTGTTAGCAGACAGAGCAAAGGGCATTGCTTCTTGTTTTGAATGAAAGAAATAACCCGACGTGCTTAGTTCGGGGAAAACCACAACATCGGCATCGCTTTCCGCAATCCATTGCTCGATGCGATTAATGTTTGACGTAAGGTTCCCGAACAACGGGGCAAATTGTATGCACGAAATCTGCATCTGGACCTAGAATCGATAACTGAATGAAATCAGCTGCAGATTGCCCGTTGTGTCAAAAGTTCCCACTGTACCACTGGGAAGAAGGCCATCGGCTGCTTTGAACATCTCATCGTTAAATTCATTTACAATAAGTGCAATGCCAGCACCCAGCACATAGCCGCCGAGAACATCTGTAAGGTAATGCATGCCGAGATGCATTCGGGCAAATCCGGTGTATAATGCATAGAGTACCGATGGCGCAATAACGTACCAGTTCGGATATCTTAACGATAGCGTTGTGGCAAGTGCTGCGCTGCCTGCAGAATGTCCCGATGGCCACGACCCATCGGAGTCCGTTTCGTATCCCGTGATACATCCGGGATATGCCTGATATGGGCGCTGACGTCCAACGAGATCCTTGAGGATTAGCGTGATGCCGTATGTTGCTGCCGACGTTACAGCAAGCTGCAATCCCGATTCTGCAGCATAACGATAATTGTAGTTTGTGTCGTCGAAGAGTGCTATGGGAAGCCTGCCATAGGCATAGAGCAAGACGGGTGTACCAATCATGAGAGGCAGGAGTGCATCCGATACAACAACGGATGCAGAGTGCAGTCCGGCACTTTCTATGGTGTTGAGCTTATAAACAACATTGGCTTCCCATGGCAAGTCCGTACAAACAGTTTGAGAATTTGCTTGCCGGAAACAAACCAGTTGGAAAAAAGCCAGGAGGGTAATGAATGTTAGGTGATTACGCACGACGCAAAATAATTCCTCATCTTCGCAGCATATGAACATCGGTGTTGTTGGAGCAACAGGCTTAGTAGGGCGCACGATTGTGCGCGTCCTTGAGGAGCGCAAAGTCGGAATTCACGCACTGTCGTTATTTGCGTCACCACGGTCTGCCGACGAAAAGATAACATTTCGAGGCGAAGAACACGTGGTAAGCCCCCTAACAGAAGAATCATTTAAGAGGCTTGATATCGCACTGTTCAGCGCAGGAGGTGCAGTGAGCAGGGAATACGCGCCCATTGCCGCTGCAGCAGGATGTATTGCAATCGACAATTCCAGCACGTGGCGTATGGATGTTGGTGTGCCGCTTGTTGTGCCTGAAGTGAATCCCGACGACGTGAAATTGCACAAGGGCATAATTGCAAATCCGAACTGTTCAACCATACAATTGGTTGTTGCGTTAAAGCCTTTACACGATGTATTTGGTTTGAAGCGAATTGTTGTAAGCACGTATCAAAGTCCCAGCGGAGCCGGACACAAGGGTGTTGCACAGCTTGAATCAGAGATTGAAGGCCACGTGCCTGTATATAGAATTTCATCGCATTCCATTGCCTATAACACTGTATTCCACAAGGTTGGCGGAATTAATGAGTCGTCGGAAGAGGAAATCAAAATGCTGAATGAGACTCGACGCATCATGCATTTACCCGAGCTACCAATTGCTGTTACCTGTGTTCGCGTACCCGTTCTTGGCGGCCACGGCGAATCAGTTGCCATTGAAACACACAAGGCAATTAGTCCGGATAAAGTTCGCGAAGTGCTGAGCTCATCTGATGGTATTGTTGTCGTCGACGATCCTGCATCAGACGGCTATCCAACACCCCTATCAGCAAGCGGCACCGATGAGGTCTATGTAGGCCGTATTCGATCGGATACAAGTGTTGAGCACGGTGTGATGCTTTGGGTTGTGGCCGATAATCTGCGCAAAGGGGCAGCCACGAATGCAGTTCAAATTCTTGAGCTTCTTAAATGACATCGTATGCTGTAATTATGGCGGGCGGATCGGGTGAACGATTCTGGCCTTATTCGAGAAAGTCCAAGCCGAAACAATTGCTGAGATTAACCTCTCCGCATAAGACTATGATTGAAGAAGCCATAGAGCGTATCAAGCCAATAATTCCACTCGAACGAATTCTGATTATCACAAGTGAAGTGCTCCGCACGGAGATCATTAATGCAGTGCCGTTCATCCATGTAGCTAACGTGATTGCAGAGCCAGCAAAGCGAAATACAGCTCCCTGTCTGGCCCTCGGTGCTTCTGTCATCAAAACACGTCTCAAAGAAACAAAAGACACCGATGCTGTGATGTGCGTGTTTACAGCGGATCACTTCATTGGCGACAATGATGCATTTGCCCGCGACGTAAGACTTTCAATTGAAAAGGCAACAGAAGGTGATGTACTTGTGACGCTTGGTGTAATACCCACTCGACCTGATACAGGATACGGGTATATCGAAGTCCAGGAGCGCGGACCCGCTCCAATGAAGGTTTCTTCGTTTCGTGAAAAACCAAGTGCTGATGTGGCTCTCGAGTACATGAAGAGCGGACGTTATCTGTGGAATAGCGGGATGTTCGTCTGGCGTGTTTCAGCTCTTGAACATGCAATGCGTATGCACCTGCCTCGGATTGCTGATATTATTAGCATGGATAGCAGCATTGATGACGCATACAAGGCGCTGCCGGACATTTCTATCGACTATGGAATCATGGAAAAAGCGTCGAACGTTTTTGTTGTACCCGTCGAATTCCCTTGGGATGATGTTGGATCGTGGGATTCACTTGAAAGATTACAAAATGTTTCGGATGGTAATAATGTTGAGTATGGACGCGTCTGCGTTGCTGATTCTTCGTCATCTATTGTGGTGAATGTGTCTACAAAGGGTCAGGTAGTGGCTGCATTAGGTGTCGACAACATGGTAATCGTCTCTACAGACGATGCTGTTTTGGTATGCGACAAATCGCGCGCACAAGATGTGAAGCAGATTGTTTCATCGCTGAAATCAAAGGGTTGGGATGAGTACCTATGACGTCTCCCGACGGTACATACATTACTTCTGCAGCAAATGCCATCAGCGTGGCGTTCGATATAGACAAGCCAGAGCATTTAGATGCAGATGAGCTGTTCCGTCGGTTACGGCAGTCACTGCTTCAGCGAATCATTGAACTATTGAATAACAATCCGGAAAAATTGATGTCGATACTTTACCGCATCGACGTCAGCGAATCAAAGATTAGAGAACTCTTTGCGTCAGCCTTCCCGCCCGACATACCCGAACGTCTTGCCGATATGGTGATTGAACGCCAGATGGCCAAGGCACGAACGCGAAAGTGGGGAAGGGGCATGCAAAAGGAATAGATCATGATACTCTTAAAGAACATCGCATCACTGGTAACTGTTGATGCAAACGGCGGCTTCTGCAAGACGGGACCCGCAATGCGAGATATCGGCGAGATCAAGAATGCCGCTATCGTTTTTGAACATACCATTCGCTGGATTGGTTCAATGGATGAGTGGAACTCAACGGCATACAAGGAATGGGTAGACGTAGACGGAGGCGAAGCTGTAACCGAAGAAATTGATTGCACGGGCATGACGGTAATGCCCGGTTTTGTTGACTCGCATACGCACATGGCGTTTGCCGGATCGCGCTCGCACGAATTTGCCCGACGCTTGAGTGGTGTACCCTATTCGCGCATTGCTGCCGAGGGAGGTGGAATACTTACAACGGTGAGAGCGGTACGGGAATCTTCGCTCGACGAAATTGTGGGAATGGGTGCAACACTCGTGTCATCAGCAGTCGAACACGGTACTACAACATTTGAAATTAAAAGTGGTTATGGTCTGTCGACTGAATCCGAACTGAAATTACTCGAAGCAGTTAAACTCATCGGAGATGAAACACCAGCAGATGTTCATGCCACATTTCTTGGTGCGCATGATGTGCCACCGGAGTATCGCAGTAATCCCGACCAGTACATTGATCTTATCGTGTCGGAAATGCTCCCCAAGGTCAGGGAGCAGGGGATTGCCACGGCGTGTGATGTTTTTACCGATGTTGGATTCTTTACGGTGGAGCAGAGTGAAACAGTATTGCGTGCGGCAAAGAAATTGGGCTTGGAGGTTAGAGTTCATGCCGATGAGATTGCCAACATCGGTGCCTCGCAAATGGCCGCCCGGCTGGGTGCTCTAAGCGCCGATCACCTGGAGCATTCGTCCATCGAAGATATGATTGCAATGCGAGAACAGGGTGTAGTGGCAACACTTCTGCCAGGAACGGCATATACACTTCGGTTGCCATACCCAAATGCACGAACAATTATTGACAAGGGACTCATAGTAGCACTTGCTTCAGATTGTAATCCGGGGTCGTGCTTTACCGAGAACATGCAAGCAATCCTGTCGCTGGCGTGCATCAATATGGGTATGAGCATTGAAGAGGCAATAACTGCATCAACTTTACACGGAGCGCACGCGCTGCGAATTAGCAATCAAACTGGATCGCTGGAGGTTGGTAAACATGCCGATCTGGTGATTTATGATGTTGAGTCGTATACCGACATTATTTACCACTTCGGTACTAACCATGTGTATGCCGTGTTCATCCGTGGTGAAGAGATATGATCATTAAGCTTTACAACACACTCACAAGAGAAGTGGAGCCTTTAACACCGCTGCGTAAGGAATACGTGGCAATGTATTCGTGCGGTCCGACGGTTTACAACTACGTTCACATTGGTAATCTGCGTGCCTTTGTTATGACCGACGTTATCCAGCGTGTTCTAAAAGCAATTGGCGGATACAATGTGCGATGGGTAATGAACATCACAGATATCGATGACAAAATCATTCATGATTCCGCTGCAGGGTCGAATGTATGGCAAGAAGAAATGGGAGCCTCCTCTTCGGATGCGAAACAGAATCTAAGGGCGTTCACTCGTTTTTATGAGGATGAGTTCTTAAAGGACATTGTATCCGTTGGATTAGATATTAACCATTTTTACAAGATGCCACGGGCCACAGAATATATTGGTGAAATGCAGGAGTTGATACGTGCCATCGTCAAAAATAAATTTGCCTACATCAGCGATGGATCTGTGTATTTCGATGTTACGGCGTATGAGAAGAGTTACGCTTACGGCAGGTTGTTTCAGATTGACAGAGAAAATTTCCGTGAAGGAGTAAGGATTGATGCCGACGAGTACGATAGGGAAAACGTCAGCGACTTTGCATTATGGAAAGGCAAGAAGCCTGGGGAGCCATTTTGGGAGTTTGAGATAGAGGGGCAACAACTTCCGGGCAGACCCGGATGGCATATTGAATGTTCGGCAATGTCTCATGCTATACTTGGACTACCTATCGACATTCACACAGGAGGAGTCGACCTGAGATTCCCACATCACGAAGACGAACTTGCACAGTGCTGTGGTGGTTATGGTGTATCGGATCAATCATCATTCTGGGTCCACAATGAACATCTCGAAGTAGAGGGCAAGAAGATGTCGAAATCATTGGGCAATTTCTTCACCCTTCGAGATCTTATTAAGCTGGGAATCGATCCGATTGACCTTCGGTTTGCATTGCTCTTAGCACACTATCGGAGTAAACTCAACTTTACGTTCGAGTCATTGAAGGCAGCAGCAGCCTCTAGAAAGCGAATTCAGGAATTTATCTGGGATGTTATATCGGTTTCAAACGGTACGAGCACAGATGGAGTGAAGAATGAGAGTGAATCAGTATCTGCACCTTCATTCCAATATCTAAAGAAAGCTGCGGAAGCATTGGCTGACGATATACACACACCAAGGGCGCTGGCCGAGCTGAATACATTTGTTGGCAGCGTTTCTATTGGAGAACTGTCAGCTCAGTCGGCATCTGCAATACTCTCCGAGATGAAGATTTTCAACGAGGTATTTGGTGTGTGGACCTTTTCTCCACATTCTGCTATCGAAGTTCCTACAGAAATTGTTTTGTTAGCCGAAAAGCGATGGGAGGCACGAAAGATGAAGAACTGGTCTGAATCCGATAGGCTTCGCGATGAGATTGCAAACCGAGGCTGGACCGTGATGGACGGTAAGGATTCGTATGAGTTGGAGCCGCGGCAATGATTGATCACATTGTTATCATAGGTAATGGGAAAGTTGGCGGTGCCCTTTATAAACGTTTGCACGAAAAGACAGACGACGTTTTGGTTGTTGGACATGTTGAGTTTGAAACCTGGCTCACGTCAAGCAATGTAATTCGCACCAACGTGAATGCAGCACCAGCTGTTGTTGTGCTGGCTGTGCCTGAGGCAACGATAAAGGGAACAGCACAGCGAATCGCGAATGCAACCTTAACTGCAAGCCATCAGATAATGGACCGTCCGCCGGATGAAGATGGGCCACAGGACGGTATTCTAATTTTACATACAAACGGATCCAAGTCAAACAGATCGCTAGCCCCCTTACATTCAGCAGGATTCCTTACGGCGGCGGCGCATCCGTTCCAAACGTTTCCAAACGACGATCCAACGGCTCTCGACGGAATTGCATGGGGTGTGGATTGCGAGGATGAGGCGTGGGCGTTGTGCGAAGAATTTATCAGACTTACCGGCGGCAATGCCGTGCGTTTGTCGAATCAAACGCGAGAGCGCAGGCGGGCATACCATGCTTCTGCCGTTGCCGCTAGCAATCTCACGTATGCAGCCTACGAGTTGGCAAGAAGGATTTCCCATGATGCCGGCATTGACGCTTCACAATTTTTACTGCCCATCATGAAGCGAACCTTCGAAAATGCTGCAAAGGCGATTGCAGCTGACGAAGCATTCTCGATAACGGGTCCGCTGGTAAGGGGCGATGTAGACTCTGTTCAAAAACAAGTGATGTCGCTCAGCGAGGAGTTGCGTCGGCCTTACGCACTTATGTCGATATGTCTTCTGGACACAATCAACCACAACCAAGAGACACAGGCAGCGATGAGAAAAATGCTTGAAGGGTTTATCGCTGTCCCTGAATTCTCATCGCCTTGATATTAGCTGCGATATCTCCGTTCATAATTCCGCTACCGCTTACAAGGATATTTGCGCCGGCATTACAACCTGACGTGCGTTGTCGATTTTTATCCCACCATCAACTTCAATTTCGACATCCGGCAAACCCGAAGAATCGAGAAATTTTCTCAAGCGTTCGCATCGTTTCAAGAACGAAGGTATAAACATCTGTCCGCCGTATCCGGGGTTAACAGACATCAGCAGAATAAAATCGGCGGCTTCTGCAGCTTCGAAGGCATAGTCGAGCGGAGTTGCCGGATTTAGAACAAAGCCTGCCTTGCAATCAAGGCTTCGTATTCGTGCCAGCGTTCTATGGAGGTGCGTGCACGCTTCTACATGTACGCTAATCCACGAAGCACCTGCTTCGGCAAACTGTTCAACTTGATGATCGGGATTAGAAACCATCAGGTGTACATCAAGCGGAAGAACAGTGATGCGTTTTAGAGCTTGCATTACAACCGGACCCATGGTGATTGGCGGCACAAAATGACCGTCCATTACATCGACGTGCAGCAAATCCGCACCGCCGGCTTCACAAGCCACCACTGCGTTTGCGAGATTAGCAAAGTCGGCTGACAACAACGATGGTGCAATGCGTGTTTCCATCTTATAAACCTAGCCCAATGCGTGTTCCCATATTATGAACTTAGCCCGGCAAGATGAAGTTCAACTTGATCCCATTTATCGCGCCTGTAGGTTGCCTCTGGCAGTTGAATAGCCAACAGAACGTCTCGGACATATTCCGGTGTACGCATACCAACAAGAACTGCCGACACACCAGCGGTGCAACGTACGGCATGAAGAGCAATATGCTGTAGAGGCGTATCAGAAGGGAGGTTGAATATTTCTGCTGCCATAAGTCGCAATTCTTCGAGTGAATTGTTTTCTTCAACGGCGTAAACATTTTCAATATCGTCGAGCAGGATCCGAACTTCATCGAGATACCCACTAAGTTGTTCTACTCCCGAAGAGAGATAGCGCTCAGCATGGACTAGTCTGGGATCGAGAAACGATTTCCGAACATCTCTCCAATGAATGAGGCCATCAAATTTATTCCAAGACTGGCACAGCGAACCTGCCACACGAAAGGTTTCGGACAATGCAGATCTATGCATTTCGTTCCCTGCAGCGATCAGTTCTTGCAGTACATCATGTTCGACAACTTCCAGCGAGTGTACTCTGGATTCCAGAGTTGCAGTCTGAGGTGCGTGGGCGTGAATCTCGTGTGAAGCAAGTCTGATGATATCCGAGTCGACAATTGCATTCAGAGGACGATTGATAATTACTGAAATATCATTTTTTATAGCAAGTTCAAGAGGCGTCATTGCATAACCGCTCTCTTCATCAAACGCTTGATTCAATGTTGTTGCGGCAAAGTGTTCAACAAGATTAAAAGGCATTTGAGCGTATTTGAACGTATTGGCTGAGCCCCCTGCAGAATGAGCAATAGCGATGCATTTTTCCAACGATACAAAATCGGGTGCATCGGCCTGATTCACAAACGTGTTTGACGAAATACCATAGGCGTGGATGCGACCAATTTTGCGTTGTTGTTCCATCCATTCAAACGCATCGTAAATTCGGTTATAAAATTCACTTCGGGCTTCGTTAACCGTGAGGCCTGATTGATGCGCTATTTGCAGATAATATTCGGGATTATGCAGGAGCAGGACGTCAACGGAGTTGGAGCGCAACCGGGAAAGTGAGCGTTCAAAGGCATCGCTGAGGAAGTCTGGATGAATGCAATGAGAAATTCCTTCGCCAACTTTAACCACTTCTTCATACTCGTGGCCCATTGCCTGTCGTGCATTCATCATATCAAGGATCTCTCCCTGTGCATAGCCAAGCTTGGTAATTGTAAGCGGACGCTTATCGAGTTTCCCGACAAGTCTTTCAGATGCACCATTGCCATAGTTGGAACTAGTATCGATCAGTGATATACCCGACGCAATAGCATAGCGTAGGGCTTCTTCGTGCACGTGGTTTGCATCCGAGACACGATAGCAGCCAAAACCAAATGATGCAGACATAAACTTATTTACCACCAAAGGTGAGACCTGCCTGGAGGCCAAACGGTGTTGGTCCTCCGTCGGTAGTGAACCACATTCCAAACGCAGTCAGATGAACTTTCACATTGCTGAAAAGTTCAATTGCACCTCCAACACCTGCTTGTGAAGCAAGACCGTACCTAGTGGTGGGATCGGAAAGAAAATTAAATCGTGCTAAACCCGAACCAGACGTCACGCCTAGGCCCGACATAGCAAAACAGAACGCACCGAGGCGTGAGTCACCTATAAACCATGTGCCGACTCCCATATCAATAGCGAGTGCATCCCGTTTTTCCAGGCCAGTGCCGAGAACAGAAAATCCCATCCAGGTATTACGGCTGCTACCGAGGCCGACAAACATCTGTATGCCAAAGCCGCCATTTGGATAACCATTCAACTGTGGCGTCCACACGCGATGTACAGAGAGCATTGTCCACGACGCCGAAGGTTGCGATGCGCGTCCGCTTTCCTCCTGTCCGAAAGCGGCAGCCGAAGTACAGGTGATGGCGAGGAAAAGTATGCAGTTGCGATGAAATTGCATCGAACAAATATGCAACAACATCTCGGAGCTTTCACGGCATCGTTTCCCGTAAGTTTGCTCGATGAAACCCACAATCCTGTCTGGGATGCAACCCACCAATGATCTTACGCTTGGACAGTATTTCGGAGCGCTGCGAAATTGGACGGAACTTCAGCATGAATACAATGGATTGTTCTGCGTTGTCGACCTCCATGCAATAACGGTCCGACAAGTACCTGCTCAACTTCGTAAACGCTCGCTCGACGTGGTGGCGATGTATATCGCAGGCGGTATCGATGCCTCTGTGTCTACTCTGTTTATCCAGTCGCATGTACCCGAACATTCCCAGCTGCAGTGGATTCTCTCCTGCCTGACAAGTTTTGGCGAATGCTCTCGGATGACGCAGTTCAAGGATAAAAGCAGCCAACACGCCGATAATGTTAACGTTGGTCTCTTTACGTATCCTGTTCTGATGGCTGCCGATATTCTTATCTATAATGCCGACCTCGTACCTGTCGGCGAAGATCAGAAGCAACATCTTGAGTTAACGCGAAATCTTGCTGAACGCTTTAATCATATTTACTCTGATACGTTCACCGTCCCAGAGCCGTTTATCCCTGAGGTTGGAGCAAAGATTATGTCGCTCCAGGAACCCGAAAAGAAGATGTCGAAATCGGATCCAAATGAACGCGCTACGCTGTTTCTTACCGATACCGACGATCAGATCCGGTCAAAACTTAGACGCGCAGTCACGGATTCGGGCTCCGACGTCATATACGATCAAGAACATCGGCCCGGTGTCTCGAATCTTATTACGCTCTACCATCTGGCTACTAATAAATCAGTAGCCGAAATCGAAAAGGAATTTGATGGACGTGGCTACGCCCCCTTCAAAGAAGCCGTCGGTGAAGCACTGGTTGATCTGATTGGTCCGCTGCGTCGGAAATACTTAGAGATTCGCTCCGATGAGGAGTCGTTAAATAAAGTTATAAAGATGGGCGCTGAGCATGCCAGGGAAAGAGC
>JAGVJW010000036.1 GCA_020050895.1 bacterium
AAAATAAACGACTTCTTATGTTCATTTCTCATACGAAGAAAAAAGGGGCAGCAGGAATACTGCTGCCCCTTTATAAGATTACCATTTGGTTATCGAACTACTGTTACCGCACTTGTGGCAACATTACCTACGTTCGTAACCTTTACGATGTAGCGACCGGCGCTGAGCGTCGCAGCATTGAAATCGATGGAATAAGGTCCAGCGGTTCTGTTCTCATCAACGATTACGCTAACCAATTCGCCAACAACGTTGAAGATTTCTACACGAACATTACCGCTTTGTGTTACGATTATGTCGATTGTTCCTGTTGTTGACACAGGGTTCGGTTTAACATTCGCACCTAGTACAGACAGATCGGCATCACCACCAAGCAACTTGATACTGGTTGCCTTCTTGTCTGTGACAATTACGTTGTTATTGCGCCCGGAGATTATAGAACCGATAATTACGCCCGTTACAGGATTAACTACAGTGTAGTTCCTTGATGGGTTATTCATCGTAATCGTAACTGGGAATTCTGTTCCTTGCAATCGGATCATCGGATCGTTTACATCTTCGACGTATGCTTGATTTGAGAATCGAACATCAAACAACCCATACGGCGGCAGTGGCGGAAGCTCGAACACATTCTTTGCTTCCACGTCACGATCTTCCGAAATGTACAGTTCAGCCATCTTGTTTGAAGCGTCGGATACGGTAACTAATGTCGAGCTGAGTTTAACTGCATCGCGAACGCTTGAAAAGTTCACACCAGACTTAGCAATTGACATGTTCAGATAAGCCTGACCTTGAATCTTTATCCAATACCCCAGTCCGGGTTCGATTTCGCTCACAGCCTGATAGCCGCGATCTGTAACGTACCGATAGATATCGCCAATAATAGTTGGGAATGCACCGGTACCAAAGGGAAGAAGAGAAACGCGTTCAGTGCTAATTGGGAAGGATAGAGAACCCATGGTGTTCCATCCTTCATATAAGCGCGTTGGGAAGTTATTATCGTTGATGCGAAGCAACCTGGAACCGGCAACTGTTTTGTCGACCTCATCCGAGTACTTCACAAAGTATCCAACACCTGGCGAGAGGTTGTTCTCGTTGGTTTGGTAAATGTTTTGAGCAAAACGGATTGGTGTATTCAGACCATTCTTAAAGATGTCTTTCCAGTAGGAAGACGATGGATTAACAGGTAGCGACAACAGGTTCCAACCCTTGTTGATTACTGGGAATTGAGCAACCTTGGGAAGCGTATACTCAATCACGAACGCAGTAACATCTGCATCGCGAATCGTCACTGACTGCCGACTTCCACCAATGTTTGTCGCATTTCTCATGTTCACATTAAACCGTCCGCCATTGAGAGTGTCGCGTATAAACAGCTCAGAGCCTGGAATAAAGTCATCAGTGTCCCAAGCAACCACAATCGGGTAATTCAGTGGGCTTCCGGCACTGAAGCGGCACCAATACATGATGGTAGTGTCGGAATAAATGTCGCGAATGTCACGCGAGCCAGCCTTTGGCCTGTTGGCTGTAGCCTGCCACAAGTCGCTGAGTCCATCAATGTAAATATCGGAACCATCAGAATTCTTCGGATACCAGCGTGCACCGAAGCCGGAAAGAGGACTCGTATATAACGATTCACCGAACAGGGTATCAACAACGTCCCTTGCCCGATACCCAACACCCATTACAAGGTTGGTACGCTGAATTGGATCGGCATTGTTACGAACTTCCAAAGTAATTCCTTCACCAAGGAATTCGCGCTTTTCTTGCCATGAATTGTTCTCATCAAATTCATTTGGCTCAAAGGGTGTGCGGAAGTATATGAAGGTAACCTTGATCCTAACAGGAGAAGCGTTCAACGATGCTGATTTGAACGTAATGTATCCGGTGTATATACCCGTTACTTCCTGCGTGTTTCCATCGGGTAGCTCGGTTGGATCGCATATGATGCGCATGTTCAGATCGCGCATGGCAATAGTGGCATCACCATTTGGAGTCTGGCCAAGCGTTGTCCCTAGAATACCCTTATCAAGCATTCTGATGTAACCTTCACG
Organism: bacterium; assembly: GCA_020050895.1. Classification (GTDB taxonomy): domain Bacteria; phylum Bacteroidota; class Ignavibacteria; order Kapaibacteriales; family Kapaibacteriaceae; genus OLB6. The sequence continues at coordinate 2,052 of JAGVJW010000036.1, forward strand.
CACAGGCTGGGGGAACGGGAAAATCTCACCCTGACCACCCTTCAAGAATGACTTGAATTTCAGCCAAGGCTGATCCGATTGCACCGTAATGTCGTGGGCTCGTGTACCAAGCACAGCATTGATCACGTCAATATCGCGTGTTCCGATTCCATTAACATTATCATCATAATTCGATCCATAATCAATAGTGATTGGATCCTTAACAAACCAATTGTCGCCATTTGACCCGTCCACGGAATCTACGATTCGGAAACGTGGGTCTGCCTGGTTGGTAAATGAAAGTTGTGGAATTAAGTCCGTCACTTCAAGCCAGATCATCCCAGGCTTCGATGGTCTAAGTGGGTCGCGAATCTGCTCAACCTGGTTGTTATCAATGAAATAATTGTTCACACCACCAAGACCAGCATACAGCGGAGGTTGCGGATCGTTGGGAAGTGGCAATTCATACCCAACCTGAAAATCATTATAAAACAATGTATCGTTTGTAATGATGAACGGTGTACGAGCACTTACCGGATCCTGTGCAGGGTCAGCAATTACATTGAACCGCAAATAGATGAGCTCGACGAACGGACGCTGTTCGCAATCCTGTGTGAGGTCGCCGGTTTGCGGTAGGGGTTTCGACGACACAGCGTCGATCATTACACGCTTTCCGCGTAGACGATTCTGAATAGGCGCGGCGATTACACTTTGATACGTTACATCGCGAGCGACGCTTGTCGTGAATTCAAAATCCTTAGCAAGAGCAGTGATCGGCATGTTTGGCTTTAAAAAGTTTGGTCCATTCTTTTCAATACCAACAAATTCAACTGCAGTGCTGTCGAACTGAACCTTAAACTTGAACGAATAAATAGGGAACGCTTCGTACACAGTCGTTGAGCGCCAGCAGTTCTTAATGAATACTGGGACTAACAATGAGCGTTCGCCATTTGGACCGCGACGTGGTGCCCAAATTCGGCCGTCAGGATAATACGTGGTGTTCCAGCCCGATTGACTACCCGTCAAACTCAAAATTGGCAGTTCTGGCTTGTCTTGGGCTTCGGCCATCTGCGAGCTAAAAACAATCACCGTCGCGAGCAAGAGAGCAGTGCCTATCCAGGCCGTGCCTCCCCAGAGTGCGAATCGACGATTCATACGGACTCCTCTGATGAGATGATCATGTGATTTCATAGTTCAATTTTTGTTACCTGATGGCTGCCTGACACTACTACAACTGCGTAGTACATGCCCCTTGGCAGTGAATCAAGAAGCAACCAAGTGTTGTCTGAACCTAGTGTTGTAGTGCTGACCGTTGTTCCAAGCACATTTACAACATTTACAGTTCCCGGCTGCCCATGGCGATTTTGGATCAGTAAGCCACCTTCGATTTGAGTGACTTTGATTCCAACATCATCATGGATGTCGGTTTCTACGGAAACGATTGGCTGAACAGCATTGTAAACAACAATAGTATCATGCAAACCAGGTGTTTTACATAAACAATTTCCTGTCGCCCTTGTTTCTACGATCAACTGCGATGAAGTTGTATCGTTTGTAATACTCCTAAGATGTATCAGGCCATCTATGCTGTCGCCAGCAATTGAACTTAGATATCCTGTTGCCCGAAGCCGATCCGACGA
>JAGVJW010000216.1 GCA_020050895.1 bacterium
CTTTTGATTTCAATCCGCCGCTAATGAGTCGTGCCACCAACTGCATCTCCCTGACAAAATCATTGTCGGGATACGAAACCACATTCCGCCCGGCATCATAGGCCTGCTTAACAACCGATGAATACATGTCTGACTGTTCGGCCACAAGTCTCACAAAATTGAATTCTCTGCCATAACGTGTGTCTTCGGGAATTGGATCGAGATCGGGTGACAATCCCTGACCCAATTCAAAAAATTTATTTGGATCGGTAAGAGCAATGCCAACATCACCCTTTGGACTTCTGAGAAGCATCGAGAGAGATCCGCCTATTTGAACAGCGGTAGGATGAGCGGGCAGACTCTGCGGAAAACCCTGAATCTTATCTGACCAAAACCGGCCGAGCCATCCATTAACTAATCGCGCTTCAGGATCTGAAGTGTTGAATCCGCTGAGCCAAATGTCGGTGGATCTGAAGTGCGAAAGATTGGGGTTCTCGTATCCAATACCCTGGATAATTGCAAGGCGTCCATCCTCCATCATTCGCCGCAGGTTATATGCCGAAGGATACTTTGGTGTATTTAGTGCGGGATGCATATAGATCTGCGAAAGAACGTTCACGGCATCCGACTTTTTAACAGCGATGTTTGGACGGAAGTCGTAATACTCCGAACTGTCTACCGGGATGATGGTATTCAGTCCATCGTTTCCTCCGAACATCTGAATCACAATCAGAATTCTGTCGTCATCTGCCTGAATATTCATCAGGTGATCGGGATTGAATGCGTTTAGACGAATGCCACCAAGAATGTTCGTCCCCACTGCTGCGGCAGATGTAGTTGCAATAAAATTTCGACGTTTCATGTTGATGCCTGTGATTCGTTTTCGATGGTGGAATAACAACTCAGCACAGTTGAAAATCAGGTGCTTTCGACATGGTTAGAAGAAGATTTCGTATGCGCGATGCTGCCGTTGTGGGATTGTCGAGAATACTGGGCCATTCGTAGGTTGGCGCTCCCTGAATAACAGCCTGCACATAATAATCTAAACGTTCCGTTGTTACAGGCACAGGCAACAAGAAATCCAGAATATTTGTTGTGAGTTTTACAACATCTGTGTAATCGTCGAACTCCCTGATGAATTCATTCACGCGGGTATCCGAGATGCTGTTAATGAGTTGCTTAGCAAAACTCCGCCGCTGTGGATAGGTGTTCGTGCTTATCCACGACCTGTAGCCCGGCCATCCACTAACGTCGGGCGTATCCATAACTTTCTGATCCATCTTAATGCCCCATCCATACGCCTGGGGATCTGACTGACCCAACTGACGCATAAGTCCAACAATAAGCTCCAGAGGAGACTTGATCTGCGCTCCCCGAATTGCGGGATCAAAGAAATGCTTACTGGTGAACATTGTCTTGAACAAGACTTTGAGATCAAAGTTGGAATTCCTGAAAGCTGATGCGAGATCCTCAATAAAGATAGGATCGACGTCCAGCGGTGAGCTGTAAACGAAAAACTTATATACCTTGGTTGCGATAAATCGGCTTGCTGCTTCCGGACGCACACGAAAGATGATCTTGATGAGTTCGAAAACTTCTTCGTTCCTAACCTGATACTCAGTGTTGTTGTCTGCGGTGCGGGCAGGTATTGTCTGACCCAGGTACTGCTTTGCTCCAGTGTCGTGTTTTGCCGCTTCAAACCATGCATTGTATATACCATTAGGAGCTGGTTCCTCAACATAACGCTGCGATTTCCAACCCGTGAGCACGCGAGCGGCTTCCTTTACATCACCTTCGGTATACCAACCAATACCCAGCAGGAATAGCTCTTGTAGCTCGCGTCCATAATTTTCGTTGGGCTTCCCTGCCTCGTTCAGCGTTCCCCCGAGGTAGTAAAGCATTGCATTGTCGAGGGTGACGTCGAGCGCCATCTGCTGAAGGTCGCCGATGCGGTGCGAACGCAACATGAGGCACTGGCGGTAGAGCGTCTGCGGAATGGAATACTTGATATCGAACGTGAACTCTGATGTCCAATGCCCCGTCCAAAACAGGGTTAGCTTTTCAATTGCCTTCTGATCGGATCTCATAAGATCGATCCACCATGTGGCAAGCTTGCCCATGTTCAGCTCCCACTGATTGTAAATGGCGGCGCGCGTTTGCAAGTCGGCGCCCTCGGGGTCTTCGTTAATCACGTCGATCCACGGCCCAGGAGACTCCGGTGCCGGCTCCGATGTCGACCCAAGCAATTCATCGACGACTTCCGAAGCGGTTTTGCCGACAAAAGATTTCGCCTGCGCCACTGTTGCACCAAAACCGATGCGGCGTAACAGATGATAAACATCTGTAAGAGTGAGCGGATCCGTGTGTAATTCAACTCCCCCGGTAACGGGCATCTCTAATACCTGAGGCGAATCGTCTCGCATACCCAGTCGGATGAAATTTGACAGAAGTTCTCGTCGGTCCATGATTACCTCAACGGTGTCGTGATAGTCAGTGTTACTGTTCTGCAATAGAAGCGACCTTCGGGCAGGTCGTTATCGTATGGAAGTGTAGATGGGCCAATGCCCCGTATTTCCTTGATATTCAGCGAGGGGGCAATCGTACGGGTAAACCGCTCTATGGCTTGTGCACGTTCTGCGGACAATTGCATGTTGTGATCCATTTCGCCAAGCCTGTCTGTGGATCCGATGATCGTTGCAGCCGATCCATTACGAGCCGAGGCAGTGATCACGCTTTTCATCATTTCGCCATTTGATTCAGAGATGTCGGACTTGTCGTAATCAAATACAATAAGCGACAACCTGCTGACTTCGAAGTTGCTAACGGTTTTTATTAGCGGAAATCTCGTCGAAGCAGAAACAGATTGCTCATTTTTTTGATTAACTCGAATCATTGCATCGAGAGTGTCGGTGATTCCAACAACGGGACCAAGTTTGTTCGTCATCTCCTGGTCGAGATTGAATGAAACTGTTGCAGGAGGCGCAGCCACTCCTGTCTTTTCGCCGATGTTTCGGCCTGTGTGGGTAACGCCGAGCAGCCAATCTGCCGACAGTTCCTTATTTGTTACGTTGATGTTAAAGTCGTGTGTTGGTTGTGTTGCCACATACTCGTTAAACCTTGAGTGAACAATTGGAGCCAGGATGCGGGAGTCGGCAGAGGAGAGTTCAACACGTCTGTTCTCTTCCATGCCTTCGGCATACCGCTCATTACTGGCAAGGACTGGTTTGTCGATGCTGCGCACGTCGAATCTATCACCTGATAAACTCCAACGCTGCTTTAAGTAATCAACAACAACCTGTGCACGTTTTCTGCTCAATTCACCGGCTGTCTCTCGCTTCCTGCCCTCAGTGCCTTCCCTGCCATCGGACGTTCCGGTAACAACCAGAACTGAGCTGCTGTTCTGCTTCAATCTGCTTCCAATGATATCGAGCAGTTTATAGTAGATCGGTAGTGTTTCCTTAGGCAGATCAGACTCGCTGAAGGCAGCGCTCGATTTGTTCGAGGTGTATCGTTGCTTAAGAACTGCAGATGCAGAATCAAAGAAGATGTATGGGAGCAGGGGGAACGTCTGCGTCACAACTGTCTCGGTAATCTCCAACGGAGAGCTTGTAACAGACACAATGGTTACCGGAATCGGTGCAGGTATCGGTACAGGCTTTACAACAGCAACCTCCGGAACCGGCTCCGGAATTGATGGAGGCGGTGGAGGTTCTGGAGGAGGGGCATCGTCTATGAACCGGTATCTAAGCTGCAGTCCTGCTGTTGCATAAGACTGTTTCCACTCTTCGCTTGATGAAAGAGAATTCAATCCGTATCGAAATCCCACTTCCGGATTCAATTCTAAATTTTTTGACAATGGGAGCACAGCACCCAAGCCCCCTGAAATACCATACGATGTACCAAGCCCGGGGAATTCACCCGAGCCTGTAGTACGACGCTGTGTGCCCTCGGGGAATAACACGCCCTGAGGACTCATAATCTGTTCCGTTTGCGTGTACGTTGCATCTACAATGGGATTACCCGCATCGACGACGGCTCTGATGTACACTGGCACTGATGGTAATGGGCGCGAACGCAATCCGGCTTCTACCGTCACATAACCCAATGAGGACTGCAGGACGTGCTCTCGCTGCAGCGGCACATAAGAATTTGTTGCCGGATCGAGAACTTGAAAATTGTCGTTGCTTTGCGTTACCAAACGTGCCGGACGCATTGCATAGAGAACTGCACCAGAGAGTTCAAGAGCATCTCCGAACAGTGCATATTCACCGGTGAGACCTCCAAAGAATCCTATCGAGGTCCCATCAGAAAATGTACCGCAGTCGTTGCATCCACGAATCACAGAAATCGTCGATGTATTCCAATTATACAGAGCACCTCCCTTAATCCCGACCGAAGGCTGTGCTATTGATTCGCAATTGGCGGCAACAAGTAATGCAGTCATGAAAGAAAGAAGAACGCGTACCATTAGCCAGCTATAATTCCCATTTACAATGCTTCGTTACAATGCCTATGCCGTAAAGATAATTCTAAGCACTTCAGCCCACTTTGTTACGGCAAGAATTCTAATCCCATAGAACGTACCAAAACCGATTAGTGTAGCTCCAGACAATTGCTGAATACGCTTGATAAATGTTGGCGTCATTTTATGCTTGTTTGCTACTACTAACCGAACAAGAACAAGCAGCCACAACATATTACCTGCGCCAAAGCCTAGTGCAAACGTTAGGTCGTTTACAACGGAAGCTTCAAACACTTCCAGCTTCTGGATGAAGGTGGTAAGAGCTGCCAGCGACGGGATGAACGTTGGGTTTGCAAGGTTTGCAATGGCAAACCCGGAGCCAACCAAGAACGGTCCGTGGCCCCTTATCCATTCTATAAAACCGGAAGGCTTTCGCTGCGGTTGTACATCGTTCTTGTACGGACGCTCGCGGATTTGCATGATGCCAAATGCAATCATGACGCCAACGATTGTAAACTGAATTATTATTGTGGGAAGGGGCGATGTCTCTTCAAGACGGTGAAGCATAGCAACAACCGCTGACGTGGCAAGCATGGCGAGTGCGCTGTACAGAACGTCGAACATGCTGGCGCCTGCACCTAATTTTAGTGCAGACCTCCACCCGTCCCTGATTCCGGTTCTGATGGCAGCCATCCCGATAGGCCCTGGCGGTATTGCCAAGATGAAGCCGACTGCCATCCCGACTATTATTGCTGAAATCATCCGCCTGCAAGCTACGAAGCTTTCATTAATGTAAACTTGCGGCAATTATTTCGGCTTACATACTTTTTTCTGCGAGGATTTGAGCACTTAATGGCTGAAAAACAGAATTCCGTAGGACTCGTTAAAGCTCTCGGGTTGTTTACAACAACAATGCTTGTTGTTGGAAGCGTGGTTGGTTCCGGCATCTTTAAAAACCCATCTTCGATGGCTGCTCTGGTAGGCTCACCGGAAATACTCATGCTTGTGTGGGTGGGTGCAGGTGTGCTGACGTTGTTTGGAGCACTAACCATTGCAGAGATAGCATCGGTAATACCTGCAACAGGCGGACAATATGAATACTTCAGAAAAATTTATGGAGATCAAACTGCATTTGTCTATGGGTGGGCGCTATTCTTCGTAATTCAAACCGGATCGATAGCAAGCATCACCTACGTCTTCTCCTACTACCTCGATTCAATTTTTCCGCTATGGAACCTTCAGGAATCTACGTGGCGTTCGTTCGCCATTCCGCTGCCGTTCGGTACTATTTATCCGCTCAATGAGATTGGAATTAAAATCGCGACGAGTAGTGTAATCGTGCTGCTGACTGTAATCAATATTGTTGGCGTTAAAGAAGGCGGACGCCTTCAAAATATCCTCACAGTATCCAAGGTTGCAGCAATAGTGGCATTGGTGATTGGAGCATTTTTCTTTGGTTCTGGTAATACAGTGAATTTTACCGCTGATTCATTGAAGGGTATTCCAACAGGAATGGCACTTGTATCTGCAATTGTTCTCACCATGAACAAGGCGTTATGGGCTTACGATGGATGGAACACGGTAACTGCTATTGCAGGAGAAACACATGAACCGCAGCGGACAATTCCCAAGGCTTTGATGTTGGGATCGATTTCAATTCTCATTATCTACCTGCTCATTAACCTCGCCTATCTTTTCGTTCTCGATATCGATAAAGTAGCTGCGTCGGATTCCGTTGCAGCAGATGTTGCCGGCATTGCGTTCGGACCAATTGGTCTCACATTTGTTGCCCTGGCTGTTATGATCTCAACCATGGGCACTTCTAACGGCACAATTCTTCAGAGTGCACGGATATTTTATGCAATGTCCGTCGATAAATTGTTCTTCAAAGGCATGAAACGCGTCAGCACAAAATTTCACACACCATACTCTGCGCTGATATGGCAGGGCGCATGGTCGTGCTTGCTGGTATTCAGCGGTACATTCGATATGCTAACGGAGATGCTGATCTTTGTTTCGTGGGCATTTTATGGTCTGGCAGCATTCGGAGTTTTTCTGCTCCGAAAGCGAATGCCCGATGCGCCCAGACCATACCGAGTGTGGGGTTACCCAACGGTACCAGTAATCTTTGTTGTCTTTGCTGGCTTCTTTCTCATCTTCTCGCTGGTTGCCGACATCCAGACGTACATTGAAGCAAGAGCACACGGCGAAGACACAGTAATTAACTCTGTGTATGGTCTCTTTATCCTCGCAACGGCAATACCCGGCTTCCTGTTTTTCAGAACATCAGCCCGACGTTTACAGTAAGGAATGCACGCACAGCTTCTCCCTCTTCGTTGCCGATAAGATTGCTCCATACATACGTGAAATCTATGAATGGTGTAATTCCCACATTGAACTCCACGCCAGCATTCAAGGAAGCTCCCATCCGTGAAACCTGCGGCTCTACTTCCTGTCCGGGCGAAAGTATGTTTTTAACAACATTGCCGTCACTCACCGTAGTCCCACGAAATGAATACAAGATGTGCGCTCCGACAAACGGCGTTAAAAGCGATTTGACGGGTATCCATGCAATGCCCGCAGAGATCGGGATGATGTTAGTTGTCGTCTGCAGGTTGTACGACCTTCCCAGAGAATCCTTGAGCACAAGGGACTGATTGGGAAACGAAGCAAACATCACACCACCACTGAAGCTCAGATTGTCCGATAATCCGAATCGCACCTTGGCGGCAAGATCGTAGCCGAGGCTCGATGCAACATCGTACGCGTACCCCACACTCTGGTCTCCCACCAGATCGTAAACATCGGATATTGATTCGTTAGGAATTGCCGGACCAAACATGAAACCTAATTGCAGTCCCTCTTTTGAGCCGTCGTCTGCTCGAACCAATGAGCTTGCAATCGCCAACACACTAAATAAGGCTACTAAACGAGTCATACAAACCTCCCAGTTTACATTCGGTTAAAAACATCATTCCAACATTTATTTTTGCTTCTCAATGTGCAATCGAGCTGTTTCTTACTGCCGTCAGAACGTCAATATATTCCGACCGCTTCATATTCACACTAACCATCAGCACTGACAAAAACCGTAGTTTTGCCCTTTCAAATACCACTGACAACATGATCCGATTCATCCTGACCGCCCTGATAATTTGTTATACCCAGTTTTCACTTGAAGTTGCAGCAAACGTAACTCAGACCGAGGAAATTGTCGATAGTGTTACGCCCCCAACAAGAATTGGCCTGTACGGAGCTGGTGCGTTCAATTTCTCGAATGCCGAGATACGGGTCTGGCAAACGTCTGCAACGTCAAATCCCTTTTTAACAAGGTATGCCACCGACTCTCTCATGTATAGCGATGGTTCCACAGGCTTAACCTTTGTTGGAGGCGGATTGGTGGGAATCCCTTTGAACCGGATGATTCATTTTACGGGACGTCTGGGAGTGAACTGGCTTACCTCTTCAAACGAGGCACAACAGCGCATCAGCTCAGATTCTGTTCTGTCCCACTCCCTCTCTTCCTCGGTTGTGTATTTAGATATTTCTCCAGGAATTGAATTTCACGGTCTGTTTGGCAGGCTTCCTGTCTATTTGTTAGGGGGCTTGGAATTCGGTATCCCACTCTCCACTTCTCGCGAACAGACTACTGATCTGCTTATTAACAATGTTTATCAAGTCCAGGAAGTTACTACTGGTCCAACGGAAATATCCGATGTTGATGTGCGAGCTGCCTTCATCATCGGCGGCGGCTATTCGCTAAGGCTGGCGGAGTCTGTGTGGTTACAGCCTGAACTCTCGTACCGTATACCTCTAACCCAGGTATCCAGCAACAGTGGATACTCACCATGGATGATTGGACAACTGCGTTTGGGCGTAAATCTCACATTCAGCATTTCCGAAGCTGCTCCCGAGCCCCCTCCAGAGCCATTGAAACCAAGCGCACGGTTTAACAGGCTTACCACTTTTGATAAGGATGGTCGGGAAATCGAAGTTTCATCGCTCGATATAGAAGATGTTGCCTACACAGAGATGTTCCCCATCGTTCCCTATGTGTTCTATCCACAGGGAAGCGGCACAACCACTACAGACCTTCAGTCGGCCACGGCCCGCGACGAATCTGGAGATTTCAACCCGCAGACGTTACCGCTGGATGCCGTCGAAGTAAACAGAAACACACTCAACCTCATTGGTACGCGCATGCGCACCACACAACATGCAACGCTTACCATCACCGGAACATCAGATGGTAAGGAAGAGACTGCTATTCCTGATCTACCTCAGAAGCGTGCTCAATGGGCAAAGGATTATCTTGTAAATAATTTTATGATCGAGCCGCAGCGTATTTCCATTCGGACAACGCAGACGCCCGATCGCCCCTCGGCTGTAAACGATACAGATGGTGTGGCAGAGAACAGACGCGTTGAATTCTTCAGCAACGTGCCCGATATTCTTCAGCCCCTTACCATTACGGCTGAAAACCAGCGAATTGCTACACCCAACCTTGTGATGTTTCATCCTGTGGTAGATAATGCAGACACCATCGCGGAGTGGACACTTACGGTGATGCAAGCCGGCAAACCATTGAGGGACTTTCATGGAAAGGGACGTCCATCACGCATCACTTGGTCGATAAAGCCAAATGAGCTTTCAACAGCGCAGGTTCCCGTTGATTATGAGTTTGTTGCCGTTGCAGGCCTCGATAATCCAGATACCGTACAGGCTATGGGAAGCGTACCGGTGGATTACTTTAGTAGCGTTCGTAAACGAACTGAGAATCTGCCAGACAGGACGATAGACAAGTACTCGCTCATCCTCTTCGACTTCGACAAGGCAACACTGAACGACGACAACAGCCGCGTTCTGGAGCAAATGGTGCTGCCGTCTATCAAGGTCAATAGTAAGGTATCCATCGTTGGATACACAGACCGCATTGGAACTGCCGAGCACAATCTCAAACTCTCTACGGACCGTGCTAACACGGTAAAGGAATTTCTCTCGTCGCGTGCACGCGATGCAAAATATTCTGCAAGCGGCGTTGGCGAAACATCGGAGATCTTTACCAATGCAAGTCCAATTGGAAGACAGTTGTCAAGGACGGTGCAGATTGTAGTGGAAACTGAGAGGAGATAGGAAATGAGCACCGAAGAAAGAACGAAAGTACCTGGAGAGTATAGGCTGTGAACAGTGAACTGTTAAATAATATTAGCTTTCCTTACGACCTTCGGAAGCTTAAGGAAGAAGAGCTTCGACAAATCAGCGATGAGGTGCGGGATTTTCTTATCAACACCATCACGCGCGTTGGCGGGCACTTTGGAGCGGGTCTTGGTACAGTTGAGCTGACGGTTGCGTTACACTACGTGTTCAATACACCGTATGATAAAATTGTTTGGGATACTGGCCATCAGGCATATCCGCA
>JAGVJW010000088.1 GCA_020050895.1 bacterium
GCTGGACGGTATCGCTTACAACAATGGAATCATGAAAGAAGCAGTGTAACCTACACAACCGCAGGATGGCTCATCCACAACATTTGGAAATATCTCCTTTTTCCAGCTCATCCATCCTCTGTTTTAACCAATGTTGAGAAGGGATAACTTGAAAGTGTTCCCATTTGTCGATGATTATTTGGGCTAGATGGCCGAACTCAACAAAACCTAACAAATCAGTTTTTTCCCCTTCAAGCCACGAATCTTTCTCTGCGGCAGCCTGTCTGCTTTCTCCATGTTCACGAATCTTACTCGGAATCAATGTTAACCACTCTTCGCCTAGCTTCTCTTTGAGTGTTTCACGAACGAAATCACGAACCTCATTTTCAAAGCAAAAGAGAACCGCGGATAAGCGAGCCATCTCTAATGCCTGATTTCGCCTAGTCACACCGAAAGGAGAAAGGGCTTGTGCGAGCAAATGTTCCTCTGCTTCGGTTTGATCCGCACCAACTTGAATCCCCGCTTTCTGAAAACGCGAAGCTTCAGATTCAAACATCAAACCACGAAACAGGAAATCTCTAAGATCCTTACTATTCAATAAGGTGCTCCCGAAGTGATTTAAAGATTGCATTATACACTTCAACATCCTTCGATGCCGGCAAATGTATCTGAATGTTATAGTGCAAAGCAGGTTGGGATGGCATGTGGCCTGATTCTACAAGTGACTTCTCAGGATGAGACTTCGTTTTATCAGGGTTAGTGCTTGCCACCTCGGTTTCAGCAGCTTTCACCGTCGCTTTAGAGGGAATCGCACCATGGTCTGAAAGATTAAGCAAGGCAAAAAATGTTTTCATCATCAACGAAGCAACGTTATCGCTGACGTTGTGAAAACTTTTGAACTTCCCTTTGATGGCTGGTTTATCCGCGTCGGAAGGTTGTTCTTTGATTAAGAAAATATCGTAGTAGGCTTCATGTAAGGCATCAGCCATGACAGCCTTCGATCGAGAGTGGTTTCTATAATCATGATAGCGGGTGGTTGGCTTCCCATCAGGGGAGAGAAATCCCAAATCCTTTAGCATTGGCAGCATTGCGCGGTCGTTGGAGGAAGTGAAACCCCAATCTTTTAGAAGCTGTTGAGTAAACTGATCAGGTGCCTGTCCGTCGCGGATTTTCTCGAAAAGATCTGGCAGGCGGCCATTTGCCATTGTGTATTTATTTGTAAGAGCCATGATGTTACCTTGAATAGAAGCTATTTTGACTACCTAATCGGTTAGCGTCTCAAATTGGGCATCGCACAAATCGGTCGCAATTCTCGAGAACGAGGAACCGAACGCCCGCCTCGTGCAGAACTAACATGACTGGTGCAGACCGGATCAAATTTACACTGTACACCGAATGAAAAAGGCGAACATCGATTGAACAATCCTGAATCCAACCGCCGTTGACAACTACCTCGTCATGTGTTTCTGATTTAATTACCAGTTTTCAAACACAGCGATGCATGTGATCGCGATTTCAAATCGCCAGTTGAAATGTCGGTGCAAATTTTTTACCCCTGTCTAAGTATCAGTATTACATCGTAGTTACTATTGATCCAGTGATATGTACGGTGTGTATCAATCCGAACTGTTCGTTGGTCTCTTAGAATGCAGGCGAAAGCCAAACTCGAAACCACGAATTCCTAAACAACTATTGTCAATGGATAGCAGAAATCGAACGAGGTCTAAGGCAGATAATCAGACTGTTACTCTTTTTCGTTGTTTGTGATTCAACTTCTCCGCTGTATCTAGACTAAGTTGAGTGTATAATTTTGCGGGACCAGCCCAGTATGAGTTCTGCTACAGCAACAATGATTCTTTGTTGCATTGCGATAAAGTACGCGACATGATTTGCTGTTCCCAGTACAAGATTATTACCGTCAGTAAAAACGTCAGTAGTGAAATCCACGTGCAACATAACGTATTCACAAACAAACTACTTACAGCTTTATTAGTCAATCCGCTCGGGACTACGTATAGTGATACTTCAGCTTTCCTCATATAGCTCTCGGTTGAAAGCTATCTGCACAGATTTACCAGATTCAAATTTACTTCCAGGAAACTGGATTCTGGCGTCAAGAAAATCACTGTGCAACCAAGTCTAAACGGTGGTTACCGAAATATTGGTTGTATTCCAAAGACGCAAAATTATTTTCGGTTTCGAATTGTCTCAATTTCAAGTCCATGTCTGTAATTGGGTTGGAGGTGATTTTACCTTTCGACACCAACCCAAACAGTGCACGCTTCAATGCGTTGTCCGTCAAAAAATGTCTATCTCCGTGAATTCGCTGCAGCTCTGCAAGAAAAGTGCTTGTTGAAACTGGCTGGAATTCGAGTTGTTCAAAAGTTTGATACACGAAAGCCTCCAACCCTAGGAGATTCAAAGTGTTTTTTTCAAAGATCAGGCTCTGAATCATTCTGCCAAACTGTTGCACAATATCTGAATCCGACAATCTAGTTTTTTCTTCCCATAACCTAAGGTCTTGGAAGTCAGTACCCGTAAATGCATTCCAGAAGGAGAGTAGATGAGAAGTTGTCTCGACGCTGATCGTCTTCCTTTCGGAAAACATCTTTGCGAGTACCTCATCACTGTGACGCATTAAGTTGCTCGAACTATGAACTAAGGACACTCGGAATTTTGGTATTCGATGAATTCTTTGGATGATGTCTACAATCTGACTTAGCAACAGTAAGTCGAATAGATCACATTCAATCCAAACAACAACTTCACGAGCTGTGCTGTTAGCAACTATTGAAATCTGATCCATAAGGACAGACCAGATAGAAGCTGCATCAAGTGATTCTGTTGCAGCAAGCTCCAAAGATCTAACACTGTTGAATGATTGAAAGTCATATTCCCCTGATGATGAAAGCTTCAAAGTCGGAACACGACCCTCCATCAAGTTCTCACGCCACGGAAGAATAATTCCAGAAAGGTCGATCTCTTCAAGACGCTTCCCAAAAACGTCACCATTTACTATGTGTAGGGTACGATAATAAACATGTTTGGCAATTTCCGAACCAGCACCCGAATTCATTTTTCACGTCACGACGATGAGTGTTGAGGAGAACTTAGCTATCTCCGTCATCATTGTCAAGCAAACAGTGGAAAGATCAAACAAAGGTTCTCAATCGTGCTTTGCAACTCACCCCGCCCCTGCGGGGCACCCCTCTCCTCACGGAGAGGGGATCGGGGGTGAGGTCCTAGATGCGCTCGAGAAACTTTCAGCAAGTCCATTGTCCCAGAGTTTACTGATATGTCCGCACTTTCGAATTTATCTGGTGTTTTGCACTCTAAAATGTTGAGGGGAATTGGATCCCTTTTAAGTCATCTCCACTGATACAACCTGTTCCATTGGATTTTGATTTTATTTTTCTATCTGCTTCAACTATCTGTAATGCGTTAGGACTGTCTCAGTTTCGTTGATTTGGAATCTACCTATTTCATCATTTCGGTTAATTACTGATGTTCGTGCTGGGGTGGATACGAATGAGAACTCTCAGCAAGCCACGTTGATCTTCATCGAACACAGATATATCAGGGTTCAACTCCACTCAACACGCGCATAAACAACAGGGGATGAAAACGAAGGTGAGAACGTTCGTGAACAACCATTGCTCTTTTATGTTCATGCTCTTAACAATCTGAGCGTCGGGAACCCGTTATCCTGCTGGCTTGTCTGAACAGGCGGGAGAACATTATGCAAATCACAGCTGCAAAGACCAGCCGCGGACGTAGCGGACAAATTTCGGATGAAAAACCCGCACGCTTTAATCAGCCTTTTCCTGATACCCTGCTTAAACATGTAGTGTTGATAGGGAATTATCCGCCTCGACGTTGCGGTATTGCCACGTTTACATCTGATGTCCGTGATTCAATTGCACTTGCATCCCCTCATACAAGGGTTGATGTGATTGTTATCGATGATGGAGATTCGTACGATTATGGATCCGATGTAATCGGTACAATACGACAAGATTGTCGACAGGACTACGTTGACTTGGCGCACTTCCTGAATGAAGAGGACGTAGATGTTGTCTGCCTTCAGCACGAATTTGGCATTTATGGAGGCGTTGCCGGCGAATACATCCTAGACTTACTCAATACGTTAAAAATACCTGTCGTAACCACGCTGCATACTGTTCTAAAAAGCCCCCTGCCCGATCAGCAACGTGTGCTTGGCGCCCTGCTGCGTAGATCATCACATGCCGTTGTAATGGCGAATATTGGACGCGACATTCTTGTTAAATACCACAACGCAAATGCTGAAAGGATTGTTGTTATACCTCATGGTGCACCCGATAGGCCGCTTGCGCCAACGGTTGATTATAAAAGGAAGCTCGGCTTGGATGGCCGGGATGTTTTGTTGACGTTTGGCTTGCTTTCTCCCAGCAAGGGTCTAGAATCTGTTATACATGCTCTGCCTTCGATTTGTAACCGACATCACAACGCTGTATATGTGATAGCCGGTGCTACTCATCCGAACCTTGTACGCCGAGAAGGACAAGCATATCGCGAGCACTTGCAGCAACTTGCAGATGAGCTGGGCATAGCATCACATGTAATATTCGTCAATGATTTTCTGAACAAAGATGATTTGCTTGATTATGTCGATGCCGCCGACGTGTATCTTACTCCATACCTGAATGAAGAACAGGTGTCCTCTGGAACTCTTGCCTATGCCGTTGCCATGGGCAAGCCTGTGGTGTCCACTCCCTACTGGCATGCAGTTGAACTGCTCGCAGATGATGTTGGTATAATAGTTGACTTTAATGATAGTTATACAATTGCTCATACAGTTTCGGGCCTTCTTTCGAACAAAGACGAATTACAAGCATATCGTAAACGAGCTTATGAAAGGGGGCGGGAAACGACGTGGCCGCGTATCGGAAGACGGTATGTTAACGTACTCGAAAAGGCTGTTCAAGTACACCGTCAAGCCCAACCAATCATCGTATCTCACATCAGAGTCCACAAGCCAAATATCAAAGCACTTATTGCAATGACGGATGATGTTGGACTCTATCAACATGCCAACAAGATCGTCCCCGACAGAGCACAAGGCTACTGTCTCGACGACAACGCCCGAGCCTTGTTGTTGATGCAAAAATTTCGTTCACAAGGTTTTAATCACCCTGCAATCGATGGTCTGGAACTGACGTATGCATCATTCGTCAATCACGCATGGAATGGCTCGACACATCGTTTTAGAAACTTTATGGGATTCGACAGACATTGGCGCGACACGTTGGGTTCCGATGACTCAAACGGTAGAGCAATCTGGTGCCTTGGTGAAGTTGCAAATAGTATAAATAGTGAGCATCTGAGATCGTGGGCCATTGAAACCGCACACAATGCATTGCAAGTGTTCACATCCTCTTCACCCCGTACAACTGCATTCATTGTTCTTGGTGCAAGGGGTCTGATCGCAGCCGACCCAAAGAACCACATATTTCGGGAGGCATTGGAAAAAAATGCTCGACGATTGTTTGAATGGTTTCAGTATGAGAAGAGGCTGACGTGGCCTTGGTGTGAACCATACCTTGCGTACGACAATGCCCGTCTGCCACAAGCTTTAATCGAAGCAGGCATACATTTGTCGTACAAGACGATGATTGCAACCGGGCTCGATGCTCTTGAATGGTTGGTTTCTATGCAAACGTCGCCGGAAGGTTTATTCTGTCCGGTGGGAACAGAGAGCTTTGGCACCAAATTCACTACACCCGCTTTGTTCGACCAACAACCTCTGGAAGCGGCAGCAACGGTGGATGCATGTCTGTCGGCGTTTAACGCAACGCAAGATCCTAAATGGATTGATGAAATGTTTCGTGCATATGCTTGGTTTTTTGGGAGCAACATCGGCCATGCATTAATGATAGCCGAGGATTCCGGAGGCTGTTTCGACGGCATTTGTAAAAGTGGAATCAATCATAACCAGGGTGCCGAGTCGATTCTCTCGTTTCAACTGGCAAACTTTTCAATGTCAAGCCTGCATGATTGAAGTCCATAAATACGATCTGCGCCTCACGGCGGAGCCATCGCGTGTTGTGATGCGCCCCTTTCAGCTAGCTCAGGAGCCAAGAGGGATGAATCCGTTTCAAACACGGAGGGCACGGAGAATTATCGACGCTGTGTTGCAAATGGATCCAGACAAAGCCCATCAACTGCTCCAGGAAGTTGGTATGGACTTCTCCAAACGTCACTGGCAGGCAAGCGCTGTGCACGTAGAGAGGTACAATCACCTTTCGCATATGATTGGATTTTCAGACGACTTGACTCTTCAGCAGCGGGAATTAATTGGTGCATTCTTCTGCCACGAATATTCCTACGCCGCCGCGGCTATCATGAATCCGTCGATAGTGCCTCATACAGATCAATCGGGCTTGGGACCACACGATCAGAGATTTGTGATGTCGCTCAGAACCGTTGGCGAAGGTCATATTTCTTCGATCTCTTTTCGCGAAGGCATTCTTACAGCCGATAGTGAACTGCGCTTACGCGATCAGCCGGCCCAAACTCTTGCAGCCGAGTCGGAAGAATTTGAAGAAGATGCTAAAGTCATCGCCCTTCGGCCAGACGCTGTTCCGATATCCGGTCTTGTGATTTTTCCCTTCACCAAGGCGCAGCGGAGCGGACTGGAGGATTTGCGACTTGTTAAATTTGTTGACGATGATGGTGAAGCCACGTACTATGGAACCTACACGGCATTTTCGGGAGTCGGCATCCGTTCGGAGTTACTGACAACCAAAGATTTTACCACATTTTCTCTCGAGCCACTCTCTGGACACTCAGCACAAAACAAAGGTATGGCGCTGTTTCCAAGGCGCATAAATGGTAGGTATGCTATGCTGACGCGTCCGGATGGCGAAAGCATTTACTATCAGGAATCCGACGACATCATGCAGTGGGACGGCGGTGAACTCATCATGTCGCCTAAATTCCCATGGGAACTCATTCAAATCGGCAATTGCGGATCGCCCATAGAGCTCGACGAAGGATGGCTTTTGCTAACTCATGGCGTGGGCGCCATGCGCAAGTACTCCATTAGCGCAGCCTTGCTCGACAAAGACAATCCGCATAAAGTACTTGCTCGCCTCCCAGAACCCTTACTTTCTCCTTCGGATGAAAACCGCGATGGATATGTCCCCAATGTTCTATACACATGCGGTGCATTGAAACACGGCGACCAACTCTTTCTACCCTATGGTATCGCCGACAGTTCTGTATCGTTTGCCATGGTTGACATTGGCAAACTTGTTGGGTCGATGGTATAATTCACAATTCGATTTGAGTCAGACATTCACGCTAAATCAGTAGGCCTCACTGCGAGGCCAATCGCTTCAGCCGCATCGAATCTGTTCTGAATCGTCTAAAGAAGACTCCAAGAACATACACTCTAATAATGTACCACCAAAAGCTGCGTTCTTTGAGGGATGAATCGATGTTCGACTCGATTTGTTTGTGGAGCTCGGGGGTTTTACTCCAGTGGACGCCGGCTTTTTCGTGATGAATGGTATGATAACCATTGTTAAAAAGAAGGTAGTTCAGAAAACCTGTGAAGTTGCGGGAATGGTTGTATCTGCTTTCTTCGTCGGCATGCACGTGCTGCACATAATTAAACACGAGCACGGCAAAGAGTCCTACCTGCTGCGGAATAATGATATACAAAATGGCTTTCTGCCAATCGATTAACAAGCCCCCTACAATCCAAATGGCAAGGGCAACGTACTGCAACAAGCTCAGGACAAATTTGCGTTTGTCTGTGTTTTGCAGCTTCATAAGATAATCGCGTATTGGCTTCTGCTGAAACCAGGAGCTGACGCTGGGGTAAATAAGTACGGTCCACCACGTATTCTGCTCGCTTACGCGATACGTAATGGTGTAATCCCCAGGCTTGTTGTTAAGTACGTGATGATTGAGGTTATGCGTCGGGATCCAGGCAAAGGCAGGGAATCCATAAAACAAGGTCAGCCAATAATCAGTAAGAATGTTTAGCGTATTATTCCGCCAAATAGGGAGGTGGTTGTGATTGTGCGCAATAACGGTTACTGCCACCGATAGGAACAAGTATGGGAACCACATTATGGGGCTCCATGAATCAGTTAACCACTGAGCAAGAAAGAGTCCGGACGTGCATACCATATATGCCAGTGTCCGAACATCAGCAGCATATCGCAACATAGGCAATAGGGTTCCGGATGTGTAACAACTTCAGGCGTAAAAATTACCACATTATTTCAAAAAGAATTAAAGCGATTCTAACCGTGAATCAAATAAACTCCGCGACTGAATAATGTTCTCTCGATGCTGTACCGCCCATTGATTCAACTCAAGGATGGGTTTTGTAAGCGTAACACCTAGTTCCGTTAGTTTGTACTCGACGCTTGGAGGAACCGTTGGGTAGACGGTTCGGGTTACCAAGCCATCGCGTTCCAGCCCCTTTAACGTGAGCGTAAGCATTCGCTGAGAAATCCCATCAATCCTTCTGCGAAGTGCATTGAATCGCATGGGCCCGCTGTCCAACAAGGCAATGATGAAAATGCTCCACTTATCACCGATCCGGTTTAGTACTTCGCGCACCGGACATTCATCCGGGTTGTGGGGAATTTTATCGGAGCAGTCATCGCTGCTCACCTTGGTGTTGTCTGGTAACATGGTTGTGCCTTCTTGTGCCGTATTACAAAA
>JAGVJW010000270.1 GCA_020050895.1 bacterium
GCTCTACCGTCGCTGCTGAGTGAGGCTTTCTTTATTGGATAGGGTGCAAGAACCTCCAATATGGTGCCATCAGCGATATTGACTCGTAATAATTTATCGTTATTTATAATTGGCAGCTCCGTATACTGACGCGAAGTGAGACCCATGCTATATGGACCTGTGATTGGTACAATAGCTACTCTTGTCTTGTTGCCGTTTATTATCCCGATTCTATTAAGTGCCAAGGTGTCTGTGGCCAGCATTTTTGTTGTTATGATTTCGGTCGAATTCTGCGCCCATCCATTCAGAATACCCGTACCCGAAAGATGAGCAACGGAATCTCCCCCAACAGAAAATATCTGAACTGCATTGGAGCCATCTGCAACTGCTATGGAAGCTCCATCACCCGACCAGTACGGCTGCCCTGGATACGATTCCCAGGATTGGAGCGCTAGGTCGGATACGATTAAACCATCTGTGCTTAGAACTGAAATCGTTGGACTTGCTTGCGATTTGACAGCGATGCGCGAGCCATTTGGCGACCACGATGGGAAATAGCGCTCGTCCGGCGCAAACCCTTCAACCACCCTCCGGGTTTTTGATTCGATGTCTGCAATAACGAGTGAGGTGACGCCATCGGTTGAATTGATAAAGGCTAGAAACCGCCCATCGGGACTCCATGCAGGATTAAAATTCAATCGTTTGGTTCTATATGTTGTGTCCGTAATAAGCGCGCACGCGTTTTCCTTGCTGTCGCATACAACTAAGTCGTGTGCAACAGACGCCGTTGCGTCGATTATTCCAACGGTAAACTGATAGAGCGGAACAGATGCATCAGGACCTGCTATATCACCGTTTGAACATGCCGATACAAGCAGAAATATACTTCCCGCTAATGCTGCTAGATTTTTCATCCAAACTTCTACCGCAAATAGAATGCCATTTGATCCAATTTCAATTGTTCAGAACATTGTTGGATTAGGTTGGTGGCAATGCCATTTGTTAAGTTCTGCGAATTATCCGCTTCCGATATCCATGTTTATTGTGATCAGACGCCTGTTAATCATTGCTGAGCTTTTTGCGCTGTTTGCACTGCAGATTTTGTCGACCAGAGCTTCTACAACGTCAGCGATTGTTTACAAGGAATACTTTCACTCAAAGTCTGTAGATAGTGCCATGACGTTATGGCGCATACAGAATTCAGCGCCAAGAATTACACGGTCTCCCAGAGGCATTAATCATCTTGGGTTATTTCAATCAACCGACACACTGCTACTATCTCTAAGCAAGCTTCCACATCATCAGCGAATCACCGTTGAGTTTGGATTTCACATCATTGGATCATGGGACGGAGTAACAGACAACGATCGGTTCAAATGCCTGGTTGACGGGATACCGATCATCGACGAATCATTTTCGAATACTACATCGAGTCAATCATGGCCGGCCGTTAGACCGGGAAGATTGTATCCACCGCGAGCGACTGCACGGAACAGCAACATGCTTGCGTATCCAGGCAAGATTGGAGACGTTTTTGTGGGACCAATGGATGCCACCTACGTTACTACAAAACACTTTCAACATTTTAAAAGCAATGTAGAAGTCGCCTTTACTGCAGCTCTGAACAACATCGATACGGGGAATGAGTATAAGGGATGGGGTCTGGAATATGTTATCGTATAT
Organism: bacterium; assembly: GCA_020050895.1. Classification (GTDB taxonomy): domain Bacteria; phylum Bacteroidota; class Ignavibacteria; order Kapaibacteriales; family Kapaibacteriaceae; genus OLB6. Next base: position 1,663 of record JAGVJW010000270.1, read on the forward strand.
GCTGACGACACGTCTGCTACCATCGTCGAAGAAGATGGGCCACCTTCTGATCCAAGCGATGGATCACCAATTGGAACATTTAATGGTCGCGACGTTCGGTCCCTGGCTGAATTCAGTCAAGACGGCGATTTCCCCGGATTGAAGGTAGGTTCCGATTTCGAACGTGCTCTACATATTGCAGTTGTGGGCTGTGAATGTCACAGTTGCGGCGACTTCTGCCTGTGGTACACACTAAGGATTTACACAGATGGATGGATAAATGTTTGGAGCAACACGTCGGCAAAAGGTGAATCGTTAATCTCGCTTCAACTCAACCCACAAGAACTCGATACCATCAGAACTCTTATTTCCGAATGCCTTGAATATGGTTTGGAGAAAGAGTACCGTGATGCATCATTCGAAGAATCTCATCCGGATTTAACGCATTGTACGCTGGTGCTGAAGCTGGGCAGGCACGAGACCCAAACGGAAGTGTACGCATCGGAACCCATCACTGTACGTTCGTTGATGCATTACATGCTTGATGTCTTATCAAGGCACGGTTGGATTCCTTCACCCGGCTAATCTGCGGTTTACCAAACACTTATAATCTTATTTACAGTCGCCAAAGAGAATACAGTCCATATCGATAGTTTTTATGTTAATGCGTTTGGCCGATACAGGCTTGCTAAAGCATTTTTGAAATCTTCGTAATACCTCTTTTGCAGCGGATTTACAGCCCCTTTCCTCAGATCCATATCGAACCTGATAGCCGTATATCTCACAGTCGTCGTTTACAATTGGCGTGATAATTAATTGTTCAGTCGATATTTCGGCAGGCAGTCTAACCCGCGGGACTTCACCCACGCCATAAATATTTACAACCTGACATTTTTCCTTTAGTATCACAACACCATCATCGATGCCAACAACTTCCAGTTTTACCGTATTAGGACTGTCGCCTAGAGTTGTCGTAATCCGATGTTTCGACGGATCGAAACCAACCAGCTCCATTCGCACCGCTTGTCCATCTTTCAAGGTCACCGGACCTGTTGATGGTCCCAGGCTGATTGTGTCTTCTGTTGTCATGCCCGCAACAGGAGACAGGATATCACTCTGAATCACAACACTTTGTTGCTGAGGTGGTGGAATCTGTTGCGACGGGGCGGACGAACACGAAGACAACACACAAACCGATAATGCTACGCATGCAATTGCAGTCCATTTCGAAACCATACTCACCATGAAGTCTCCTTGTTTATATACTCAGCGATTACTTGCAGTCCCCAAACAACACGCAATCCATATCGACAACTTTCGAAACCCTTTTTCTTTTTGAAGGGGGCTTACCAAAACATTTTTGGAAGCGTTGCAATACTTCCTTTGCCTCGGTTTTGCATCCGCGATCAACCGATCCGTATCGCACCTGATACCCATAAATTTCGCAGTTATCATTGACGATAGGAGTAACAACGATTTGCTCGGGAGTTATACCCGGAGGTACGCGAACACGGGGAACTTCACCCTGACCATAGACATTCACTACCTGACATTTAGTATCAAGTTTTATCATATCATCGTCGATTCCTACCACCTCCATTTTCACCATTCCCGGTGTATCACCGCTCGTTGTAGAAAGTCTGTGCACCATTGGATCGAAATCGGTAAACACAATTTTTACAGCCTTGCCTTCCCGAACCATAACAGGACCCGATCCCGGACCAATTTCAATAGTGTCCTCTATGGTTACTGCCTCGCCGGCAACTGGCTGTACAACGTCTGCTTTTACAATTACATTCGAAGACTGCGCTGGCAACTGTTCTCGTTTATCGGGCGTTGATGAACACGATGTTACGAGAGCGAGTACGATTACACAGAGAAGGTGAATACCTGCAAGCCCAACCCATCTATTCTTCATAATCATTTATTCATCCCTCCCATACGAACAAGAACGGAGTCGTAACCTACTCCCTTACGATTGAGCAACCCTCGTAATCGGATAATAGCATCGTTCGAGCCTGCCGTACCCGGTAGTACAACAAACACAATATTGAGAAGTTCTGTCTGCACCGATAGCCTTGCTACATCCGATGGGTCGAGCAGCACAGATTTCTGGTCCTTTTCTAAGGCACTCATATCGATCGGTAACTGTCCAACAACCACCAAGATTCTTTTAGAGGAATCGGTTTCGGATGTTGCCGAAAATATAGCTGTCTTCAAAGTGGCAGAACTTTCGTTCAGCGTTTGTGGAGATCCTTTTTCCAATGCCTGACTAAGATCGCGAACCAGAAGCCCCTTATCATCATTTTTTATAGGTGGCATAACAGCAGCGTTGTAAACCACGGAGTAGATGGCATCTGTTCCAAGTTTTTCAACCATAGCCTCTGCACATGCCTGGGATTGTGTGCTATTGAGTTTGGAGGCGACAGCTATATATGCTGGAACTTTTCTGACTACGGTCAGTGAGTCTGTACTGGCACCCGACGACCATTTTGTAGATGCAAACCAAAGAGAACCGCCAATTGTCGTGATGGCAATTGCAAGTATTACAATCCAGCGCATGCTCATAGTACCTCGGCATGTTTGATAAACTCTTAGTCACCGCAAAAACGGATTTGCGGAAAGATCGGAGATTATGTCGTGAAAACCACTCTATTTCACTTGCAGCGTCTCAATCCCCTCCCAGTCGACTGGAACGCCCTCGATCATGTGCCGTGCCGCAAGATCGAGGTAACGACGTGACGAGCGGTCTATCGGAAACTCATCAAGAATCTTTTTAAACGCAACAGCTGATTCTGCAAATCGCATGCTGTAATAGTCCTCTAATGCCTGTTGATAGGTTGGAAGCCATCGTTGCTTTCCCATGCGTAGGGCAGGTTCATCAGCGCCGTACAACTCATATACCGTAACAACTTCCTCTTTGCCAACCATTCTAACTTTTCCAAGATATCGAATCTGAAATTGTTCAGCATTCGCAACTTTTCCCATCGTTTGCTCACTAAGAATCACAGTCGACCCATAAGCCTTCGTCAAACCTTCAAGCCTCGACGCCGTATTTACGGCATCAGCTATCACATTGGCATCCTGCCGCTCACCATCACCAATGATGCCCATCATAACCTGCCCGGTATGA
>JAGVJW010000273.1 GCA_020050895.1 bacterium
AAGCTACGTCTTAGGCTAGGCCTACCCCCTGAAAAATGGAGCTAGCAACAGCTCCCGCAACGCTTACGATTGTGGCGGTAACAGCTACCGTCACAATCCTTGCGTTCCGTAACGAGCGTCTCTACGAACGATTAATGCTGAGCGTCGATGCAGTGCTCTCGCGCAGCGAGTGGTGGCGTATGCTAACGTCTTCTCTGGTACATGCAGATTGGCTCCACCTTTTTGCCAACATGATATCGCTCTTTGCGTTTGGGATGTGGTTTGAACATGCCATTGCATCATGGAGATTTGGCTTGTTATACGGCATAGGTGTTATAGTTGCCAGCGTCACTTCCGTAATCGCATATCGTACAGCAGTTGATTATCGGGCAGTTGGCGCATCGGGTGGCGTATGTGCCGTCATCGGCGGCGCCACCGTAATGTTCCCCGATATCAAGATGATGGTGTTCCCTATACCTGTTGGCATACCTGCCTGGATTATTGGCGCTTTGTTCATCGTGTACAGCATCGTAGGCTCCCGCGAGCGTTGGGACAACGTTGGGCACGCAGCGCACCTCGGCGGCACACTTGCCGGCATGGGTCTAGTTGCAGCCTTCTTCCCCGGATACGTATTTGGTAATATTATTTACGTTTTAGCAATTTTAGCATCCGGTGCGGCAGCATGGATATGGATACGTCGGCGTCGCCCTGTAAAACACTGAACAACATTTCCTTCCTGCGTGGAAGTGGCAGCATCAGGTATAGATATTTCGCCCCTTAACAATACCTGTTACGTGATGGTAGACCCATCGCAGCTCTCCGGCCATCATCACATATTCATTTCGGGCAACAACGTCAGCGTCAAGCAACAAGCCTCATCCATCCTCCACCAATTCGGCTGGTTTACGGAATCCATTATCGATCTCGGCGACATCACCACTGCGCGTGGTGCAGAGATGATTTTGCCAATATGGGTACGGTTATACAGTGTGATGGGAACAGGTATGTTTAATTTGAAGGTTGTGAGGTAGTAGCAATATTTAGGATCGTTGTAGCTCAGCCGCAGCTTGATCTGCAACTCAGCCGCAGCTTGTTCTGCAACTCACCCCCGGGATGTTTTGCAACTCAGCCGCTGGCACGTTTTGCAACTCACCCCCTGGCCCCCTCTCCTTGCGGAGAGGGGGTAGATGAGAGGAAGTGAATACTTTGCAACTCAGCCGCTGGTTTGTTTTGCAACTCAGCCGCTAGCATGTTTTGCAACTCACCCCCTGGCCCCCTCTCCTTGCGGAGAGGGGGAGAAATTTTATTCCTCCGTATCTTTATGATTCGGCGTATAGCGCAGCCCGGTAGCGCACCACTTTGGGGTAGTGGGGGTCGTGGGTTCAAATCCCGCTACGCCGACGTAAGTTAAGTAAAATAAAATACTTAACAGAGCTAGTTTGATGATGAACTGACAGTTGACTGACAGAATGCGTCATTCTGGGCACTCATTATTGTTCCTTTGTTTAGTGGGACTGCCACGTGGTATTAGAACTTACTTTTGACACCGAGTATCTGGAATCATTTGTACCATTTGAGAGGCGGTAATCTATCATGGCAACAAAAGTCGTGTTCATTGCTTTCGCAATCGAAGATGAGCGTCAACGGGACTTTCTTAAGGGACAATCGCTCAATACGCGGACTCCTTTTGAATTCATAGATATGTCCGTGAAAGAACCGTACGACTCAAATTGGAAAGAACGTGTACGTACGAGAATTAGAAGATCTGATGGTGTAATTGTCTTGGTTAGCAAGTACTCGCTTAAGTCCACAGGTCAGGCATGGGAGATTAGTTGTGCGAAAGACGAAGGCAAACCGATGCTTGGAATTTGGGCGTATACCGATGACCGTACGGCATTGTCCGGTGTGCGAACCGTAACATGGACATGGGATAACATAGAGAATTTTATTAATAGCCTTTAGCATCGGATGCTACCATGAGAATTGCACTAATAGTTGGTGTCAACTATTACGAACATTTTGCTGGACTATTTGGCTGCACCGCAGACGCAAGCGCAGTAAGTGAAGTCTTGCGTGTACATGAAGATCAAACAACAAACTTCGATTGTCAAACGATTCTTTGCACGGATCATACGTCGAAGTTGACACGCCGCACTCTGAAGGATCAGGTGGAGAAGTTGTTTAAGACGGACGCAGAAATTGCACTGTTCTACTTCGCAGGTCACGGCTACATTGATAACATTGGTGGATACCTGCTCGCCTCCGATAGCGGGCACGGTGACGAAGGTCTGTCATTGGCTGAGGTTCTTGCCTATGCAAATCACTCGCCTTCTCGAAACAAGATGATCATTCTCGATAGTTGTCACTCTGGTATCGCTGGTACTCAACCAGGTGAACCTGACCGCACAGTGTTATCGCAGGGTTTGACAATACTTACGGCGTCAACAGAAGATCAGTATGCGACTGAACAGAATGGCAGGGGAGTCTTCACAACACTTCTTGTAGATGCGCTTCATGGTGGTGCGGCTAACCTCGTTGGTGATGTGTCGCCGGGTGGAATCTATTCACACATCGATCAGTCGTTAAGCGCATGGGAACAACGGCCAGTATTTAAGACAAATGTAAAGGAGTTTGTATCGATTCGGAAGGTGTCTCCATCTATTGCTGTGGAGGATCTACGCCAGATGGCGAGATTGTTTCCAACAAAGGAATTCTATTTTAGTTTAGATCCTACTTTCGAGCCGGAGATGAAGGGCAGAGACGCTGGGATGCCACCTCCCGACCGGCACAATGTTGCTGTGTTCTCTGTACTGCAAAAATTCAACAGGCTCAACTTGCTCAAGCCGGATGGTGCTCCTCATATGTGGCATGCTGCGATGCAGAACAAAGGCTGTCGATTGACTCGACTTGGCGAGCACTATCGCACCCTGATTGAGAAGGGTCGCATCTAAGTTGCTAGATTGTGAATGTTCGCTTGAGTCTATCGAACATCCGCACACATCAAGTGTAGCAGGCAGCATTACCTATAAATGAGCTATGAGGGTGTAGAATGCCATTCATTGATATCCATGAAGAAGCGGAAGCACATTTTCGCGAGGGCGATTCTGAAAGCAATAATCTTTCATCGATCGATTATCGCACATCGGACCTTCCAGACACAATTTATCGGTATGTCGAGTTCAAGTGGTTCGAATCCAATGTTGCGGATCGCGTTACTTTATTTGCAAGGCCAGAGCTATGGCCTGACTCTGTAGAGAATCCCGTGCTTGCATCTCGCGGTTTTGTATTCAATGGGAATCAGATTGGACTATCTAAGGATCTGTCGAAAGTTGCATTTGGGCAGTGTTGGACCAGTGACCAGCAAATTCGCGAATGGTGCTGGTGGAGATACGTTAATGCTAAAGATGTAATTCGGATTGGTGTAAGGTGCAGTGACTACTTGAATTTGATAACTGAACGATTTGGTGACTTGTCTGATGTTTCAGTGTTTTGGGGGCATGTTTGTTATTGGAGGAACGAAAATGCAATGCGAGAATATATTAGATACACATTGAAGCGATCACTGCTTTCTATGGATACTTCATTTGGAATGTTGGCAAGCACACTGTTTCACAAGAGAGAATTCCATTTAGATGAAAGAGAATTTCGAATGGTTATTGCAGATCATAACTTGAGTGCATTGATGTCCGAGAGATTCTTTACGGTAAGGATGAATAGTGTCCCGCTTGTTTCTGTTGACATTGGGCCAAATTGCAATTTGGAGACTGCGGACCTAATCGAGACGTACTTTTCAAATCAATTCGGAATTGTGCCCCAACGACATAATGATCCAATGATACGAGAGAATTATTGGGACATCGACGTTTGAATTGACGATATGCTCGACCTCAAGCCCTCCCACAAACCCGTAAAAGACAACTTCACCGAACTTAAACAGTTCGAGAAACACGGTCATTCAAACGAGATGACCGTGCACAATGCTTTTCAGGATCTGCTACAAACGTTGTCGAAAAAGATGCAGTGGCAGTTCATCGAAGAGTATCCTATCAAGCGAAAGGGTCGACGTGATGCATCGGTTGACGGTGCATTGCTTGATCAGTTTTCACTTCCTCGCGCATTCTGGGAAGCAAAAGACACAAAGGATGATCTGCCCACGGAAGTGCAGAAGAAATTTGCTGATGGATATCCATCATCAAACATTTTGTTCTGGCAGCCCGGACAATAAGTTCTCTAATAATTGACCGCCCTTCCGCTTCATTAACAATTAATCGAATTTTCCTCCATGCCGGGTATCCCTAATACCCGGCATCATGGTTGGTGTGGCACCGCCCCCTCTCCGCGAGGAGAGGGGGCCTGGGGGAGAGTTGCAAAGT
>JAGVJW010000196.1 GCA_020050895.1 bacterium
CCCCGGGTAAGTTCCAGTAGTCAGTGGCTTCAAGTGTCTCGAGAATGCCTAGAATGAGCTGGCTGCCTTTCAGAAGGCCCAGATGTGGATTCATACGAATGAGATCCGACGATCGTATCCATTTGGAAACGGGATCTAACTCAACGGTTGGTATCGAAGTAATAACAGAAAGAGTGGCTAACCTGAGAGGTATCAGTACGCAGGCGCTTTGTGATATTCTTGTTCGAAACTTTAACAGTGTATTCAACAAACAGTAATTGTAATTCAAGTGTCAACGGATATTTCCGTAAATCTGCAATCCTTGTATGAGAATCCAGATCATAGGCTTTGGCCTGGCAGGTTCGTGGATGGCTTGGGAGCTGATTAAGAGAGGCGTCGACGTATTTATTACCGATCGTTATAATCCGAATTCCTCGTCGCGTATTGCTGCGGGTCTGATAAATCCAATTAATGGCACGCGTCCCAGACCAACATGGCTGGCAGACGTACTCATGCCATTTGCATACTGTGCCTACAACGAGATGTCGAATCATGTCAATCAACGATTGCTCTCGCAGTGTAAGGTTCGTCGGGTTTTTATTACCGAGGAAGATGTAAGACTTTGGGAGCACGCCTCCACACGACAATGGTATGGAAATGATTCTGCTGGCTTCAATGTGAAGTGGGAGTCCCTTGAATCAGGCATTTGGGAAGGAATTAGCTATGACTGCGGCGGCGTACAGTACGATGGTGCCGTTGTTAATACGGCTGGTGTGATTGAGTGCGTTAGAAAGCATGTGGTAGAAGTTGATGTCCCTGAAGTAAACGTTGATTTCATTATTTGGTGCGAAGGCTGGGAAGCGAGCCGTAATGAATTGTGGTCGTGGCTTCCGTTCCAACCTGTTAAGGGTGAGATTCTCGACGCAATTATCGATGGTCCGCCCCTTACAACAATCATCACCAAAAGCATCTGGATTGTTCCCGTAAATGATGGTGAACACACCTTTGGGAAACAAAGCATCAGAATTGGATCTACATACGATTGGGATGATTTGACCGACGTACCAACTGAACAAGCACGCACTTCGTTAGTATCGATGGCCGAAACTATTCTCGGCAGACCGGTTGTAGTTACTGGACACAGAGCTGCGGTGAGACCTGCGGCGCGTTCCAAGCGTCCATATCTTGGTTTTCATCCAACTCACAGGAAACATGCAATTTTGAATGGCTTAGGTGCAAAAGGAGCGCTGTGGGCTCCATGGGCTGCACACCAGCTTGCAGACCACATCCTTGATGGTGCAGCTCTTAACTCCGAAACAAACGTTGTTAGATGGTGGAATCAATAGTTAATGAATTACGAAAACGCTGTTGGCTATGTTCATTCAATGCTCGGCTCCACCCTGCGTGAAGGCGACGTGGCAATTGATGCAACCGTTGGGAATGGCTGGGATACAGCCTTGATGGCCGACCTTGTTGGTGCCGAAGGTGTTGTGTATGGTTTCGATGTTCAGTCAGTGGCAATCGATGTCACCCAATCGAGAACATCGGGATGCCCTGCCACAGTACGGTTGTTTCTTCACGGACATGAATCAATGAGCGAGTGCATCGATCCGGAGCATGTGGAGAAGGTTAAGGCCATCACATTTAATCTCGGCTATCTTCCTGGTGGTGATAAGGAAATTTCGACGCACGTAGACACTACACGGCGTGGATTGGATGAAGCGCGGAGGCTTTTGTCACCGACCGGAATTATAACAGTGGTTTGCTATCGCCACTCCGAAGGTGAGCGCGAACTTGGCGTGGTAAGGGAGTTGTTGTCTATGTGGACGCAGGAAAAATACACCGTTGTCGAAGTGTCGTTTGTCAATCAACGCGGGAATCCTCCAATTGTCTTTGTCGTTTCATCACGTTCAACTGAACTCACCAACTCCATCGTTCGGTGATTATGCTACATCTTCTTTTTACGGCTATGATGCTCACGTCACAAACAACACTGTTCGATCTGACGATGAAAACCATCGATGGCGATGAACAGTCGCTTTCAGAGTACAAGGGGAATGTTGTCGTAATTGTTAACGTCGCTTCCTACTGCGGCTTCACCTATCAGTATGAGATGCTCGAAGAATTGTACCACAAATACAAGGATAGGGGGCTGGTAATTCTTGCTTTCCCCTCTAATGATTTTGGTGCACAAGAGCCAGGAACAGATGCAGAGATAAAGGAGTTCTGTAAAAATAATTACAATATTACTTTCCCGATATTTTCGAAAATTACTGTTAAAGGCGATGCCAAGCATCCACTCTATGAGTGGCTGACCTCTGGTGGAGGCAACAGCGCACTCGCCGGCGAGATTAAATGGAATTTTGAAAAGTTTTTAATCGATAAAAACGGAAAGGTGATTTCCAGATATAGACGCGACGTTGAACCGACCAGTGAGGTGTTTATTGCCGATGTGGAGAAGGCGCTCAATCAGTAATTTGATAACATGACGTTGGACCGAAACAATAGAAACGACAAAGTATCTGTTCGAAAGTTGGTTCGATCATGGTGCGATTGAATGATTTATTGAGACTGCCGCTTCCCCTCGTTCTGGCGTCGCAGTCGCCACGCAGGCAAAGCCTGCTGCGTCACATTGGATTCGATTTTTCGATTGTTAATCCTGATATCGATGAAGGTAGCGTGCCACATTCCGAACTCTATGATAAATATGTTGAGCATATTGCTCTGTTAAAGGCAAGACGTGGTTTGGAAATAGCTTCCAGAGAGTGTATCGTTATTGGTTCCGACACGACGGTTGTCCTTAATGGTCAGATACTTAATAAACCAACCGACCGTCAGGATGCCAAGCGGATACTCTCGAAACTCTCTGGTAACACGCATACGGTTTATACCGGCATTGCACTTACAACAACCCGTGCGCACGAGGTTACCGCGTCACGCTCTACGCGCGTTACATTTCGCTCGCTATCGAAGGAAGAGATCGATGCCTACGTCGACTCCGGATCGCCAATGGATAAAGCAGGCGCGTATGGAATTCAGGATGACTTTGGAGCGGTGTTTGTTTCCCATGTCGAAGGCTGCTACTACACAATTGTTGGTCTTCCTGTTGAACTTCTTTACACAACTCTTCGGGATTTTGTAAGGCAGGAATTACTGTGAAGCGTCTTACGGCAGTACTCGTTGCCCCATGGCTGATTACGCTTTGCGTCTTTTGGATATATCCCTTGGTATACGCCTTCATCATGAGTCTGACCAAATACCAGACTCTAACAAATGAAATGACGTGGATTGGTTTTTCGAACTATTCCAATGTTGCTTCAGACGCATTGTTCTGGAAGGCGCTTACCAACACTCTCATATTCACCTTTGGAACAGTACCGATTACAACAACGTTTGCAGTTCTACTTGCAGCGGCGTTGCAACACCGGAGTGTGAAACTTGGTGCTGCTATGCGAGCATCGTACTTTCTTCCAAGTGTAACATCACTAGTTGTGATTGCATTGATTTTTACGAATCTGTATGCGCGCGACGGATATGTAAACGCTCTTTGTTCAATGACGGGATTGCCGTTTCCAGAAAATGGATGGCTGCTAACGGATACCACTGCATTGCCTGCGATAATGGCTATGGACATCTGGATAAGCACAGGGTATTACATGGTGCTGTTTATGGCAGGCATGGAGGCAATACCTAAGGATCTTTATGAAAGTGCTGCACTTGCAGGAGCATCGAAATGGCAGCAGTTCTGGAAAATTACCCTGCCGTTACTGCGGCCGACTTTGACGTTCGTTGTTGTGATAAACTCAATTAAGAGTTTCCAAATATTTATTGAAGTTTATGTTATGACGAAGGGCGGACCATTGGGAGCAACTACAACACTCGTCTATCTGGTGTATCACAACGCATTTGAGCAGACCGATATGATGGGGTATGCTTCAGCTTTGGCATACGTGATATTTGCCATTCTGCTTGGACTATCATTCATCCAAATGAGATTGCTAAAGGCCAGAACATGAATCCTGGACTGTTCTTAATTGGACTTATCGGTTATCTGATTGGTACATTTC
>JAGVJW010000141.1 GCA_020050895.1 bacterium
CACACGGGTTCTGTCAACTCGCTCATCCGGACGGTATGTTTCATCGGGAACATCCCAGGCATCAGAATCTTCAGATTGCCGGAATGCAGTTTGGAGGGAAACTCCATTTCTGCGACGGTAACGCTTTAGTTCAGAACGCGCAAGATTGGCTGCAATGGCATACAGCCATGTTGTGAACTTAACCTCACCCTGGAAGGTATGAGCAAAGCGATAAAGTCTTACAAAGGTTTCCTGGGCAACGTCAACTGCATCATCATAGTCACCCAGAAAGCGATAACTAAACGATGTTATCGGCTCTTTGTATTTGCGCATTAACTCCACAAAGGCACGTTCATCCCCCTCCAGAAATCTCTTTAACAGCTCCTCATCCATAAGCCGCCTCGACGAACAAATCGTGTATTACTTGTGGTAGTCTCCCGAATTGAACAAGGCCATCTGGTTGCTCCTGATGGTCTGATATTGGAATATAGGTTTTAATTAGTCCCATTCTTCGTGATTCAGCAATTCTCTTGTCAAGTTGCGACACCTGCCGGATTTCTCCTGTTAATCCCACTTCACCCATAAAAGATACATCTGAGGGAATTTGCTTGTCGTAAACCGAAGATACAATTGCGATAGCTACTCCCAGATCCATCGCCGGATCCTGAAACGAGAAGCCTCCCGCAACATTCACAAACACATCATGTTGCCTAAGCGTTATTCCGCAGCGCTTTTCAAGCACTGCAATGATCATCTGCAACCTCTTACCATCGTACCCAGTGCTTACTCTCTGCGGCATACTGAACCCGCTATGTGAGACAAGTGCCTGAATTTCTACCATCAACGGCCTCGTTCCTTCGAGAACAGCAACAACTGCTGTTCCCGGTGCATCTGAGTTTCTGCCTGAAAGCAACACTTGCGATGGATTACTAACGCCTTGTAAGCCCTGTACCGTCATAGAAAAAACTGCAATCTCATTAGTCGACCCATACCGATTCTTAAGCGCACGCAGAACACGATATGCATATCGCTCTTCACCTTCAAACTGAAGTACTGCATCAACCATATGCTCAAGGATTTTAGGACCGGCGATAAAGCCGTCCTTGGTAACGTGACCGATGAGCAGGACTGGAATCGATTCCGCCTTTGCGATTTTTGTCAGCAATGCTGTGCACTCACGAACCTGCGCAACGCTCCCTGCCGAAGACTCCATCAGCCCTGTCGTCATTGTCTGGATAGAGTCGATTACAACAATCGACGGTCGGTCTGAAATAATCGCCTGAGCAATTGACTCAATATTGGTCTCTGCAGCACCGTGAATATTTTTCACGCTGAGCGTCAGTCGTTCAGCGCGCTGCTTTAACTGCTGAAGGCTTTCTTCACCGGTAACATACAGGGAGGGACCATAGTTATCACCTACTGCAGCGGCAATTTGCAGCGCAAGTGTGCTCTTACCCATTCCAGGATCGCCGCCAATCAGCACCACGCTGCCTGGAACAACTCCACCGCCAAGAACACGATCCAGTTCTTGAATCGATGTTATAATTCTTCCCTTCTCATTGGTGTTAATTGAGTCGAGATGTTCTACACGGAGCGCACTGCCGTTAGATCTTCCTTTCTTACTTGAAACGTTCCTGGAGGGTGAATGCTGAATCTCCTCTATCATAGTATCCCAAGACTCACAGGATGGACATCTGCCGAGCCATTTCGATGCAACGTGACCGCATGATGAGCATCGAAAAATCGTTCGGCTTTTCATGTGTTAATTATAAAAATATCTAACATCAACAATTTCAAATTGACCATATCGGAAGTCACCCGATTCAAGATTCCAAATAAAATCTACCCGTGTGGGTATCATCACTCCCTCTACATCACGATATGCCCTGCATTCAAGCGTGAAAGGTTGCTGCTCAAATCCACTTTTATGATCGCGGAATTTATGTGCCGTCTTTATGCTATCGATTTCACCTGCCTGATTTACATGAAACGTAGCTTCGACTCTTATTCCTCCGTCGCTGATGATTGCCAGCGCAGAATTATCGTCGATGGGCTCCCACCGAAGAGTCTTGGTTGGTATCAGACCTGTTGGCAACCATACCAATTCACTCAGGTAGCGGAATAGCATAGAGATATCGGTCTCGCGTCCTTCATGTTCCTGTAGCGTTAATGCGCCAAAGAGCTTAATGTGTCCGTACCCTAAGCCGTGCATATAGCTCAGTTTTGCAGTCCTCCACCAGGTGGCGTTATGCCTGAGTACAGCATCCCAGACAAACCCGGGCTCCATCCCCGAAATGTACTCTGTTGCGCGAACAGTAAACCATCTGCTGTCCGGCCGATGTCTGAATGATGCCTGTTGTGTTAAGATGGCATAGCGAATATTTTTCTGACCTTCTTTCAGTGCAAAGTTCAGATACCTCTGAACAGGTTCTGGCAATATTTCCGACAATTGTGATGAGAAGTTTGGAAGGGACTCCTTGCCTATGGACCGAAGCAGATGTGCGATGGATCGTTTAACAAACAGTCGCGATACATAGGCACTCAACGCCCACAATGCCAACAGTGTAACGGTACCTGTAGTAAGTATGAAAAGTAGCTTCGACATTTAAGATTACACCCCAAATTCCCATTGCCGTAGTCGCTCACTCCAAATACGAATCAATGGCAACGACGCTATTAAAATGATGATGAGCGGAATAATCTTGAAGATACCTCGGCGTACTGTTAATTCCACAATTGCCGATTGAAATACCGATGATATAACTACAAGACACAGAAGCGTTATTACAATCCACAACAGGAGTGCTGTCTGCCCAGGCGTTCTCGTCGCCATCCAACTTACGCCGAACAATATCACAACCAATACAAAAGCCCACCCCCACATATGTATGCTGAATATCACATGCTGAAAGGTGGCTGGTATAACTTGTAACAAACGTTGCAGACCATTCCCCTTTAGTTCCCACGATAGATCTGGCTGGATGGGCAAACGGAACGGCACATAGTATGCAGACCAAAGAAGAAATGAAATGAGCGACGCACCAATTATCTTGCCCGATTGCAGAAAGACTTCCCGCCGTGCCATTGCCTTGCGCAGCATTGGTAAAGAAGCAATTACTCCTGCCACAACGATGGCAACTGTCTCTGATCGAGACCAACAAGCTGCCGAGAAAAGAAGTGCCGATACAGTGTAATGTGCTTTTGTATCACTTCTTAGTCCATTAGTAAGGATCAATACGCCACTGCTAAAGAACGCAGCGTTAGCATAATCAGTCTGCAACAGATATGTATAGCCCAGCATTTCCGGCGTCAGAATAAACAAAAACCATAAAACGTTTGCAATGAATGCATGGCACACCTGCCGTAAGGCTATCCATACTATCCATGAAAAGGCTATGGCTACGAACGATATCCACAGCTGACCGTAGGTGAAACCCATCAACCTGTACATCACCTGCATTAGCATTGCGTAGGGGGCATAGAACGGTTGATTGGACAGATTGCTAACGAGTGACGGGTCGGAAAACACGCGGTTTGCAATCGTACCCTCTTCAACTGCCTGCCGTGCAACCAAATCGATTCCTGCCATAGCATCGAATGGCGTTACCGGCCAGTACCATGCTGCCCACACAACGTAATATGCAAGACCGGATGCTATAACGATGGCAACAACGTCGTGCATCCGCAACGTGAACTTTGGAACGAGTACTAAATAATTGTAGAACTCGACAACCGGACTCAACCTGGAATGGGAAATAGCAGCGCACAGGACAGCTGAAGCCACCATTGATGATTGACTGAATCCAAGTGAGAAGATATCAACCGCAAAGAACATTATTGAGTGAACAAAAGATCCGATGAGAAACGCAAGTGGGACAATAGCGGCCCGCATGGTAAGAAAACGACA
>JAGVJW010000187.1 GCA_020050895.1 bacterium
ATGTCCATCCCTGATACACTTATCGTCCGCTATCTGAAATATGCATGTCTTGCTGATGCTAAAGAAGTTGATGATGTTGAAAAGGGGCTTTCCAGCGGTGCAATTCATCCACGATCTGCGAAAGTTGATGTTGCTCGCCGCATAGTAGCCCGTTACCATGGCGTGCAGTCAGCAAACGACGCTGTTGCGGAATTCGATCGCATTTTTGTAAATAAGGATGTTCCAGACGATGTGCCTGAATGGAATCCAGAATGGGGACAGGGCACGATTCCCATCGTCGATCTTCTTGCAGTTACAGGCATGGCGCCATCGAAGAGCGAGGCTCGCAGACTCATCCAGCAGGGAGCTGTGCAAATCAATGGAGCGAAGATTACAGATATGACGTCTGAGATAGACGTCACCACACAACAACTGCTCAAGGTGGGAAAGCTTCGTTTCCTGCGAATTGTACCGGCTGTACAATAATTATTCGTCCATTTATTTAGTATTCTCCATTCAGCACTCTTCGCACAAATATTTCCGTGGTTCGGCGTCGGGTTCAGCCAACATGGCCCGAGATTTAGAACTGGTTGAGATTGTCCGCGCTGGTATCGCTCCGTTTGTGTTTGAAACATACACATGGGAACCATGGGCTATTTCACTGGGCAAGCATCAGTCCATCGATGCAATTGATGTTGATAAAGCCAGTGAGCTGGGATTTGATGTTGTGTGGCGTCCAACGGGCGGACGTGCAATACTGCACGCAGACGAGCTAACATACTGCGTAGCTGTCAGGGGTAACCCTCGCGACGTGTATCGCACGATCCACAACGTTATACACAGAGCGCTCGACAAGATAGTCCCAAATGCACTCAATGGATACGAGACACAGCCAGATCTCCGTCAGTTTTATGCTTCAGGAACTGCACTCGGGCAGGTTTGTTTTGCGTCAGGCGTCAAGGATGAACTGATGTACAACGGAAGAAAGGTAGTCGGCAGCGCTCAGCGTGTTATAGATGGCATCGTGCTTCAGCATGGCTCGATCCTCTGTGGACCTGCGCACGAAATGCTCACTGACATCTTGGTTTTGAAAGAGTCCGATCGCTCTGAAATCAAACAACAGCTTCGCAAATCAAGTGTATCGTTGTCGGAAATCGCAGGCATACGCATCGACCCGCTATCGGTGGCTTCGGAAATTGAACGTTTTGATGTTGTGTACGATCCAAGGCCTGCAATTCTTGAATAATATTGTACCGTGATATTATTTCATCGCACATTTCTGTTCTTCGTTACACTCCTACTGATGGTGTTTGTGAGTGGTTGTCTGCGAACATCTATGACCATCGTGGTGAGCGGCGATGGATCAGCAACTGTGATTGATACAGCTTTGTTTTCCAGAAGCACAGTTTCATTTTTTGATGAGTTGGTAAACGCAGTGGATTCTACTGGAGCGTCAGAGTCTCCCACAATGTGGAGTGATTCATCGCTCCAATCGCGCGCTACAACGATGGGAAATAACATTGTCTTTCTCAGTGCAACTAAAATTCAAATTGATTCCTTCATAGGGTACACCGCTCTCTACAAGGCTGCACACGTCTCCGATCTTCAAATTGATAAGAGTGCATTTCATTCAAGGATTAACGAAGCCAGTCAGCAGGATGCAACACCCAATGCACAAGCCCATTTCGTTTATACTGATCATATGCTGACAATTTTGAATCCACCGTATATGCCCCATTATGAACCGTCTGATACGACTTTAAATGACACCGAGACGCTCCAGCAGTTAGAATCAGCCCAACTTCTCCTTGCAGATCTTTCTGTTTCTATTCGTATCAGAATCAGTGGTACGATAGTTGAAACGAACGCACAGCATCTTGCGGGCAATGATATTACCCTCATCGATTTTCATTTTGCAGAGCTTATTGATTCGTTGCGGAAAAATCCGGATATATTTCGGATCATGCGTGGCACCCCCAACCAGCAAGCTGGTGACCTTGAGAGGGCGATGAATAGGCTGGGTCCCGGTGCTGCGTTTGAAACGCAGGAACGAGTATACGTCCGCTTCAAAGAATAATCAGTGTATTGCAACTCACCCCGCCCTGCGGGGCATCCTTCTCCTTTCGGAGAGGAGCTGCACCTTCCCCGGCAGCATATCCCTCCCGGCAACTTACCCGGCAGCATATCTCTCCCGGCAACTTACCCGGCAGCATATGCCTCCCGGCAACTTACCCGGCAGCATATCTCTCCCGGCAAGCTGTTTCAGCTTTCAAACACAGGCCGCACAACGGTTATCCCCGTGTGCGATGTTACACCTCCAACGTACTCGCTGACTCTCTTGTCGAGCACAACTTTTTGTTGAACGGTCGAAGCATGAAGCAGGCGTGCCTCTCCATGCTCGTCCTTGAAGATCATCCCTGTGTGGGCATAGTCCAGACCAGCCTTCGACGTTGCAACAGCGATGATGTCACCAGTCTGCATCATCGGTTCTGCTTTAGCAATACTTGCCTTGGGAATGTATGTCCGAGGAGTGTTGTTTATGAGCCGTTCGATAAAGGCAATTTCATTTACGAGATCTGGGTTGTTAACGAGAGATGGGTAGAACTTCGGATTCTTTGACATAAAACTAACGTTGATCTTAAGAGGAATACCACCCATGTCTGGCGTGACGTCTTTTACCACGCCCTTGGAAACATTATTACTTATCCATTCAGCAGTGTAGTGTAATCGGGAGAGATATCCATCCAGCTTACCATCGCGGTATCGGGTAAATGTAATCTCGTTCACAAGATCGGCGTACGATTTACTACCTTTTTTTAGTATCCGTGCAATACACAGCACATCCTCGAAGAAGGTTACACAATCCAAACCGGTGAGGTTAACCCTACAGGCCTCTGGACCGTCTTTCTCCAGCGTTCCAGCAACGTATGGAGTGCCCCTTAACTCCATTCCAATCTTACCCATCAATTCGCCGATGGGAAGGCCAACCCATTGGTGGTTGACTGCATACGACATCAGGCGCCCAAAGACTGCCTCGGTAGAATCTGTTGCAAAAGCATCCTGATCAGCCCACGCGCTTCGTGCCAGCGGGACCAGTGCTATAAGCGACAACAATTCTCTTCTGTTCATTACCTAAATATCTTTACGATGATGCTTTCACCTGAATGCCAAGCTGATCCAATTGCGATTGTGCAACGGGAGTTGGACAGCCGTCCATTAATGACAGGCCCGATGTGGTTTTGGGGAACGCAACAACATCGCGAATGTTGTCGGTTCCTACAAGCACCATCACCAGTCTGTCGAACCCGAATGCTATTCCTCCATGCGGAGGCGCACCGTAGCGCAAAGCCGTCAAAAGAAATCCAAACCTTGCCTGCGCTTCCTCATTGCTCATGCCAAGC
>JAGVJW010000125.1 GCA_020050895.1 bacterium
AATATCGAAGTAGTCCATGGACCCGGTTCGGCGTTATATGGTCAGAATGCTTACAATGGTGTTGTGAACATCCGCACCTCAGACCCCAAGGATGTACTTGGCACGCGTGTAAGTCTAACAGCCGGTGAGTGGGAAACATACAAGGGAACCATCCGCCACGCCGGTGAAATAGGAGATTTTGCATACAAACTAACATTTGGTTATTCGCAGCAACTGAATTATTCCATTGTTTCGCGTTTGCGTGATTCAACAAAGCCCAACAACGGTCTCGAGTACTCAGGCCTTGCCTACGATGTACGTCCGCTCACGGATGAGGCCAGACGACCATTTGCTGTTGTGGGATCTGCACGACTTGACTATTACCTCGATTCTACAAAACGAGTTCTTTTTGAAGGGGGCTTTACCAACAGCGGCAACGAATTCTATGTGAATCAAACCGGAAGAATTCTCATTCAACAAGTTACACGCCCCTTTGCAAGAGTTGCATATAATTCGGAACGAATAAATGTACAGGCTCTTTGGCAAAATCGTACAGCTCCCAAAGCTCAACTTGTTTATAATGCGATGGCTACAAGCGGCGAGAAATCCGATGTGCTCTCAATCGATGCACAATACAACAATATGTACCTCGACGACAAACTGAGGATCATCGTTGGTGGGCAACATGAGCGACAGTACGTTAATACCACCTATGATTACGAAGTAACTCCGCCGGATATAGTAATGCCGCTACTCTCCCCTGACGACCAATTCGGAACATTCACGGGGGGATATACGCAGGCTGAATATCAGGCAACAGCAGCATTAAAGCTTGTTGGTGCACTACGCGTTGATGGTAGCAACCTGTTCGAGACGCAGATTTCACCAAAGGCCGGCGTTGTGTTTGAGCCAGCTGCAGGACAGTCGTTCCGCATTACCTACAACCGTTCGTTCCTTCGCCCAAGCTTTGCCGATTTCTATCGTAAATCGCCGGCAGGTCCTCCCGTAAATCTTGCAGGTGTCGAGGCGACAGTTGATTCCGTTACCAGTCAAATTGTGGGACAGCAAGTTTCATCGAATCTCAATCTTGGAGTTACTCCGCAATGGAATCTTGGCAATCCAACACTTGTTCCTGAAAAAGCACAGTCGTTTGAAGTCGGCTATCGAGGTACACCGATTAATAAAGTATTTGTTGACGTCAGTGGATATTTTAATCAGCGAACCGACCTCATTTCAGCTCCGTTAGGGGGCTTGGCGCCAAATGTCTTTTCACCGGTAGAGAGCAATACTGGAAATGATGCATGGAATCAGGTAGCCGACTCAGTGCTTGCTGCAGAATTGAAAAAAGTCAACCCAAACTTTCCCTCCCGATTAGCTACATATAACTCGGCAGCGGCACTTGTAATCGTCCCAACTAACATTGCAGTAGTCGATGAAATTGGCGCAGAAATTAGCGCAGGGTATTTCATCACCAATGAACTCAGCGTTTCTGCCAACTATGCATATCTCGATGTGACTGTAAAGGACAACAGCGTATCAGCGCAAAAAATTCTTCCAAATACATCGCGGCATCGCATCAACGGAGCGGTAGAATACATCGATCCGGGAAAATTCGATGCTGGCGTTCAACTTCGCTATGTAGAAGGCTTTCAGTGGATTGCCGGATTGTTTGAGGGAAGGGTGCCTTCGTATGCAGTGCTGAACCTGAATGCTGGGTATTATGTTCTGCCAGAGCTGCGGGCTAGCATCAGTGTGTTCAACCTGCTTGACCGCGAGCACTATGAAATATTTGGCGGGACCATCCTGCGTCGGCAGGTTACTGGAACACTGACCTATACGTTCCGATAATCATGAATCTTGTAATTGCATCAACGAACACCGTGTAGCGGTGTCTGAGCTCAATGTTTTGAAAGCGCTAGAGATTGGAGTTGGCACGATTACGTTTCTATTCAAAAGCTTTTTGTAAAAAATCTGACAAAGGTTTTGCAGCCTTGTGATAGCTCATCAAAACGTCGATGCATGATGACGTTAAGAACGTTTTTACCGGAATATCTGTCCACCAATAAAACTGCTTATTATACAGAATAGGCGACTGCTCGGATGCCGCTCTGAATTCAGGCGGGAGGACCTTGTTCTTCTGTCCGCGAATCTCGCCGTAAGTGGTAACGAACGACTTAGCATTGATAAGTTTGGTGAATTCCTTTGATTCGTGCTTTATGAGATCTCTTACAAGAAGTAAGCTTTCCTTGTCAAGATCATAACATCCGCCTGCAACTCCCCCGCCCTTTGCGCCGACTTCGAAATAAAACCCTGGTCTACCAATTGCTTTTCTTCCGAACCGTGAAATGTGAGCGCCCATATGTGCTTTATAAGGGCTTTTGTCTGTAGAAAATCGAACATCTCTGTTAATACGAAAAATTGCATCCTTCGCTTCCATTTGAAGATCCGGCTCAATCTTCCTAATTCTTTCAATCACCATTTGAACAAGGTGTCGAAATGGTTCTTTGACGTTCTGTTCATATTCTGAGCGGTGAAGATCGAACCATTCCTTGTTATTATTTTTTTCCAGTCTCGTAAAGAACGAGAAGAATTCTTTCGACAGCATACGAGCCTAAACAAGTATGTTAAACATGCTGTGTTGTCAGACTAAATCATCAAAATCATAATGATAGATATCGTCAGCAATCATACCAGGTTTAATCTGAACCAGACTTTTAAGTAAGCCTGTATGAATATCGTAAACCCAACCATGCAGAGTGGGTTGATTTTCGGTTCGCCAGGATCTTTGAACAATCGATATCTGTGCAAGGTGATTAACCTGTTCAATAACGTTAAGCTCAACAAGGCGTTTGTAGCGTATTTGCTCGTCTGTAATTGAGCCTAATTCGATCTTATTAGAATGATAAACATCCTTAATATGCCGCAGCCACTTGTTAATCAAGCCTAGGTCGCGCTTAGTCATAGCTGTCCGAATACCTCCGCACCCATAATGACCGCATACGATGATATGTTTTACCTTGAGAACCTGGGTTGCAAATTGGATAACGGACAAAACATTGAAATCTGTATGGATAACGAGATTGGCAATGTTGCGATGTACGAATAATTCGCCCGGCTCTGCGCCGGTAATTTCCTCGGCTGGGACACGGCTGTCAGAACACCCGATCCAAAGAAATTCTGGCTTTTGATCTGCCGCTGAGCGTTCAAAATACGCGTGATGCAGATTCAACTTATCCTGTACCCAGGCCTTGTTGTTAAGCAGTAGTCGTTGATAGCTTTCCATGGGACTCTTATTCAATTAAACAGCTCTGCGTTTTGCAAAAATGTTTTGGTATTCAACGGTAATGTTACGGTAAACTGATGCCTGTGCAAACTCTCCAAGAACATCGTATACATCGTGGTCGATGATGGCGGATTTAGTACCATCGAATAGAACAAACGAACTATCAGGAATAAGCCGAAGTTTACGCCTTAGTTCCGATTTATGCACGAACGTCATGTCCTTGTTAAAACGTACAAGGTAAACATGGTCCTCAAACACAACCGTTACAGAAGCGTGCATGTTAGCACGGATTACCCAAACAACGCTAGCGAGAAGACCGATGCCAATACCAGTAAGCAAATCGGTGAATAGCACTCCTGCAATTGTAGCACCGAACGGAATAAACTGATCAAGGCCGCGTTCATAGGATTCTCGGATAATGTTAAGTGAGGTTAGTTTATAACCAACACTGATCAATATGGCAGCGAGACATGCCAATGGAATTTTGTTAAGTAAAAATGGTATGAACAATACACTGCCCAGCAACAGCACACCATGGACAAAAGATGCAAGGCGAGTGCGACCACCGGCGTAGACATTCGTAGACGACCGAACGATGACTGCTGTGATTGGCAAGCCCCCTACCAATCCTGATACTGTGTTGCCTACACCCTGTGCAATCAGCTCGCGATTTGTATCGGATATGCGTTTCTCTGGATCGAGTTTATCCGCCGCTTCAACTGACAGCAGGGATTCGAGACTGCCAATAATTGCAATAGTTAACGCCGTTAGCCACACGTCTCCCCGCAGGATTCCAGAAAAGTCAGGAAAGCTAGTCAGCGAAGAAAATGCAACATTGGAAGGAATGCTTACAAGATGATGAGCATCCTGATGAAGAGCCAATGATGGTGCAAACAACGTAAATATTTCATTGAGGAAAACGCCGAAGATTACTGCGACTAAAGGTCCGGGAATCAACAACGCCCACTTCTGTTTTTTCACAATTGGACGGTCCCACACAAATAGGAGGACCAGACAGAAAACGCCAATGATAAGTGCGCCCTCAGACACACCTTGCAGCGACGTTAGAATAGGTTGCAAAGGCTCATGGATAGCCGGTTGGATCATAGCTTCGTCGCCTACAAAATCGAGGTCCCAACCAACTAAGTGTGGCAACTGTTTGAAAATAATCACTAAGCCGATGCCAGCGAGCATACCGCGGATAACACTGTTCGGAACGTAGTCGCCAACAATGCCTGCACGAATGATTCCTAAAACGACTTGAATTAATCCGGCTATTACTACACAGATGAGAAAGATTTCAAATGACCCGAGCGAAGTAATTGCCACGGCAACTATTGATGCAAGACCTGCCGCAGGACCGCTAACACTAACCTCGCTTCCACTGAGTATAGAAACAACGACGCCACCAATGATACCGGCAATCAAGCCGCTGAGTGGCGGTGCGCCTGATGCCAGTGCAATACCAAGACAAAGGGGTAATGCAACAAGGAAGACGACTATTCCTGCAGGAACGTCGGCAGCTGCTGATCGAAAATTCGGAATGAATAAAAAGTTTGCCATCATTTATATGCTCCGAAAATACCAACACACGTATTTTTGGGTGATTAGGTCATCCAGGAGAACATGTGGAGCTATTTCAGAAGTGTTTTGATTTTACCAGAGCAGATGAGATAAAGGAATTAGGCTTATACCCGTACTTCCGTCCGGTCGAAGAAAACGAAGGACCTGTGGTTATGTTGGAAGGACGCCAAGTTATCATGGCAGGTTCTAATAATTACCTTGGTCTTACTGCCGACGATCGCGTAAAGACAGCCGCCAAAGATGCTATAGATCGTTATGGTACCGGATGCTCTGGCAGCAGATATTTAACCGGCACGATAAAACTGCACATCGATCTTGAAAAACGATTAGCAGAGTTTCTTGGCTATGAAGATGTCCTCTTGTTTTCGACCGGATATCAAACTGCGCTCGGTGTTATCTCTGCATTGGTACAAAAAGGCGATTACGTTATTTCGGACAAAGAAAATCATGCCTG
>JAGVJW010000117.1 GCA_020050895.1 bacterium
ACGCTCTTCCGATCTGGTGGAGTCTGTTTCGATATCGGAGCTCAGATAGGATATCTTTCTTTGGCAATGGCAGTCTCCGGGAACAACAATGTTCTGGTTTATTCATTTGAGCCGGAACCAAAAAATTTAGAGCGGTTCACTGACAACATCAGACTCAATTCAATATCAAATGTCAATCTGATTTCTAAGGCAGTTTCAAATAAGATTGAACAGTTGCGACTTTATATGTCACGCGACCACAACGCAGGAACTCATTCGATCATTAGAGAGGATCCAAACGTTACAGAAGACTATGTTGTGGTTGATGCTACGACAATTGATACCGTCATTAATGAACAAGGAATTGATCGATTAGATTTAGTGAAAATTGATGTTGAGGGTGCTGAGCTGGAAGTTGTTGAAGGAGCAAACAAGGCATTAAGAGTTTTAAAACCGACATTTATAATTGAACTTTCTGAAAGCATTCAAAACACAAGAAACTATTCGACAGTCACATTTAAATCAAAGATGAATGAATTTGGTTATGTGCCATTTACGATTACAAATGCGGGTAAACTAAAACCTGTTGAAAATTCATATGTGCACCAAATGGACAATGTAGCTTTCGTTCATACCGATAATCTGGATCGCGTCAAGTCACTGATCAACCGCGAGTAACTGTGCCCTCTCTCCGCCTGCTTGGCCCCTTCCCTCCACCATTCGGTGGTGTTGCCCTGCACCTGGTGCGCCTAATGGAAGCGTTTAAACAAAGGGGGGTTCAGATAACGGGGCTGACGTTAGGCGGAATTCCAAAGGCGTTCCCAGACATTCGGCGTCTTAATCTATTCGATATGTTCGACCGGTCGCTGGTGCACTATCACACCGATGAAGGAAATTTCAAATGGATGATCCTGCTCTCCTTGTGGTGGAGATTGCTCAGAATTCCGTATGTGGTAACGGTACACTCGTTCCGACATCGAGTTGAATTTTCATCGCCTGTCGTCTGCCGCCGGCTCAGGCGTGCATACAATGGTGCACGGACGATTATCGCAGTTAGCAATCAGGTAAATCTTGAACTGCAATCGAGAATTGGAGTAAACGAAACTCTTATCACAGTTGTTAATTCAGCGCTGCCGATTTCGCAGTGGGAAATGAATGCGAAAATGCCTGACGGAATACCGCAAGAGTGGACATCTGCACCGGTTAGAGTGCTTGCTAATGCAGCCAGACTGGTTCGGTACGAAGAAAAGGATTTGTACGGGTTGGACATTGTGGTGCACGCATTTCGTGAGATTGCAGATCCGAATGTGCGCTGCCTGATTGTAATCGGCGACGTAATTGACGTATCCCTGTTCGATGAGCTGTCTGCACTTATTCAGGATACTAGCAATATTTATCTTATGGTCGGAGTTCAGGAAATCCTTGCACCGATGGTTAGCCATGCTCACATTATTCTGCGTCCAACTCGTACTGAAGGCGGTGAAAGCCTTACCCTGTCCGAAGCGCTGGAACTTGGCAGATGGGCGATAGGTTCTGATGCAGTAACAAGACCTTGGGGAACGGTTTTGTTCAGGAATGAAGATCCATCGGACCTTGCGCGTGCCGTGCGCCAATGTACCGGAGCAATACTACAGAAGCGGCTACCTGCCCCCTACATACCAAATGAATCGGCCGCCGATGCAATTATTGATGTTGTTCTTGCAGCTTCGTCTTCAGATCGTCGATAACACTAAAATTAGTTAGTTCATAGTGTAGCGGTGTAACCGAGGCATAGCCCGCAGCTACAGCAAGATCGTCAGCGTCCTCGACCTCTGCAATGGGAACCATCTCACCGATAAGCCAGAAGTACTCCCTTCCATGCGGATCTGTGCGGCGGTCGTATCTATCCATCCATTGTGAATGGCCTTGTCGCGTAACCTTCAGTCCCCGATACTCTGCTCGCGGGACAACCGGAACATTCACGTTAAGCAATGTTCCTGATGGTAAATTAATTGATATAAGCTTTAACGCCATTTCACGAGCAACATCACTTGCCAATAACATATCTGCCTGGTGGTCGAAGGTAGCAAGCGAGATGGCCATAGAAGGGATGCCCATCAGTGTACCCTCTGTAGCGGCGCTCACCGTACCTGAATAAATTGCATTGACGCTTGTGTTGGCTCCGTGGTTGATTCCGCTAACGATGATGTCGGGACGCACATCCAATAGCGTGCTCACTGCGAGTTTAACGCAGTCGGCAGGTGTGCCGTTAACAGCCCATCCAAACACCTCGCCGTTGCGATGAAACGGAACTGCGCGAAGGGGGCTTGCTACAGTAAGTGCATGCCCTACAGCGCTCTGCTGCCGATCGGGCGCCACAACCACAACCTCACCAACCGATCGCAATGCATGGACAAGCGCAGCAATGCCGGGAGAGTCGATGCCATCATCATTTGTGACCAGAATTCGCATAATTCAATTCGTTTAGCATATATCCGCGCCCGGCAAAATCTTCTTCAAAGGTGAATTACCTGGTAAGGTCGAGATAAAACACAAATGCCATCAGCAGTAACAACAGAATAAATCCTGCCTGCTGAAACCTCATCTTAACTTTTGTTGGTATTTCTCGACGAATGATACTTTCGATTCCAACAAAAAGTAGATGGCCTCCATCGAGACCGGGAAGTGGCAGAACATTCATTACGGCGAGTGAAATGGATATCAATGCCATAAACCTAAGGTAGGGTTCGGCACCCAGTTCCTGACTTCTTGAAGCCATTTGTGCTATGCGAATTGGCCCGCCAATGCTTTGTCGTACGCCAACGTCGCCGCGAAAGATGTGAACAATGGAAGCATAAATAAGTCCGACGGTTCTTCCAACTTCGGTTACGGCCGATGTGAGTGCGTTAACAGGATTAAATGGTACTGAACGACGCTCACCAATGTATCGCTGCGAAATTTCCACGCCAATCGTTGAGTCCTTACCCACAGTAACAGGCACTGGCATTGTGTTGCCGTTACGCTCTATGTGGAACCTGACTTCCTGCTGTGCATGCTGGCGCACATACTGCTGTACCTGTGCGAAACTTGCAATAGGTGTACTGTCGATGGCAAGAATGTCGTCACCAGCTTTCAAGCCCCCTTTCCCGGCAGATCCAAACGATGCCACTCCGGCAAGCTGAACGCGCATTCCTTTAGGGTGCAAGCCTAATCCCTTTCCGGACGACATCGAGCGTACGATTTCGACTCCGTCAACATGTTTAGTAATCCGGTTGCCATCGCGCAGGATGCCAACAGACCTCGTATCACTAACGGGACTGAGTGCAAGCTTCTCGACAACATCTTCCCATGTATCAACCGGTTCTCCATCTACCGACACTATCTGATCGTGCATCTCAAAACCTGCTTCGGAGGCAATGGTACCGGGTTCTACCCAGCCGATGCTGGTTGTTACCATTTCTTCCTGACCGAAGAGAAGCGGCATGCTCCAAAAAATTACAACTGCAAGTATCAGATTCATCGTAACACCTGCAGTAAGCACAATGGCTTTCTGCCAGTTTCTTTTTACGCGAAATTCCCATGGCTGTGCGGGCTTGCCTTCAAAACTTGTATCGAATGATTCATCAACCATTCCCAGAATCTTAACATATCCGCCAATGGGAAGCCAGCACAACCGATAATCTGTGCGCCCTTCCAATTCCAAATCCTTTGGAAGTGGTCCAAAAGAAAATCCTGTTAGCTTGTTCCACCCAAGCAGTCTAGGTCCCATGCCAACGGCAAATACATCTGCACGCATTCCTGTCCATCGTGCAGTTAAAAAATGTCCCAGCTCGTGAACGAACACAAGGATGCCGATAACAATCAGGAATGAGAGTGTTGTACTGAAAAATTCCATAAAAGTCGATTTCTTGTTTCTCTGTCAATAGCCAAAATGTCGGACATTGACGGATGAGATAGATGTTCAATGTTATTCAATGCTTCTTCAACGACTCGCGGGATCTCTGTAAACGCAATTTGATTTGAAAGAAATGCCTGCACAGCAACTTCATTAGCTGCATTTAAAACACATCCTGCCGATCCGCCGGTTTCGAGGGCTTCGAATGCTAGCCGAAGGCATGGGAATCGTTCCCTGTCGGGTTTTTCAAACGTTAGTACGCCCACTGCCGCCAGGTCTAACGGAGGCATAGTAAGCGGCAAGCGATGCGGATATGTAAGCGCGTATTGAATGGGTAGCAGCATGGACGGCAGGCTGAGCTGCGCCTTAATTGAACCATCAACAAATTCAACAAGTGAATGAATGATTGACTGCGGATGAATAATTACATCAATCTTACTGATGTCGATCCCAAACAACCAATGCGCTTCAATCACTTCGAATCCCTTGTTCATCAGCGTCGAGGAGTCTACGGTAATCTTGTCGCCCATCTTCCAGTTTGGATGTGCCAGTGCATCGGATACTCGCACATGTTGCAATTGCTCAGCAGAGTGCAATCGGAAGGGGCCGCCAGACGCTGTAATAATGAAACGTGCAATAGCATTTGAATTCTCGCCGATGAGGCATTGAAGAATCGCCGAGTGTTCACTATCGACTGCTATGAGCGTTGCATCGAATTTCTTTGCCGCATCAGTAAACACCTTGCCGGCACTCACCATCGTTTCCTTATTTGCGAGCCCTATAATGTGTCC
>JAGVJW010000020.1 GCA_020050895.1 bacterium
GTCGACGCAGCCATCGTTGCCATGATCGACGCTGGCCTTAACCTAACCTATGATTCCGTTAAGGATAAGATCGACTCAATCTATAATGAGCTCGGCATTGAGTACCAACAGGTATTTGACAAGCTGCTGAATGAGACGCTGGGTTTCGTAGACCCGAGAATTATCTCTGCCGGCATCATTGCATACAGACGTGCGCGTGAGGCGGCATTGAAACCCTATCCACACGTAACAGCTACGCTGATGCATTTGAACCGAATGGGAAAGAAACTCGGCATCTTATCCGATGCACCTACAAGGGAAGCATGGCTGAGATTATGTTTTATCAATTATCATCATTTTTTTGATGTTGTTGTAACGTTCGACGATACCAAACAACGAAAGCCATCACCTGCCCCCTTCCTGCTGGCTCTTGAACGCCTGCAAGCCAAACCCGAAGAAACTATCATGGTTGGTGATTGGGCAGAACGCGACATGGTTGGCGCCAAGAATATTGGAATGAAAACAGCGTTCGCTAAATATGGAGATGCCTTCGGCAACCAGAGCATAGAAGGTGTGGATTATGTGCTTGAAGATGTGAAAGACTTGATTGCGATTGTTAAATAAAGAACACTGGCAGATAGTTTTTTTGGGTTCAACCCGTTTCGAGTTCTGTGTGTTGTGAGAGTTGTTGTGTCTTACAAAATGACCGTTAACGGTAGAGCTCAGACAGATCTGCGAATATCAAATAATCCTTGATGAGGTTTCCCTTCATACCGAAAACGTTGCAGAATGGAACGCGAAGAGTTGAACCTTCGTGACGAGTATAGGTAACAAAGCCGTGAGAGTAAATTGTTTCATCTGACTGATCAACTGCCTCAACCTCGTGCTTAAGCCCCTTGATGCTACCAAAAAAACCTTCTACTGCCGTTTGTGTTTCGCTCCTTCCAAATACGGAAGGTGCATTCCCAAAACGGAATTCAACATCATCCGTCAAATGCGATGCAAATGCGTCTGCGTCCATTGCATCGATAGCGTTGAATAAATCGTTCATGGTTTCACTCATTGCAAATTCCCTTGAATAATGGTGTTGAAATTTACAACCATTTCTTTTTTGACCGACCAGTTGGACGGTTAGCTATGCACCACATTTTTCCTTTTACCGATCTTTGCCTGTACGAATGATTCTACCTGTCTTTACATACAACCATCCAGTGCTCCGGCAAAAGACGGCGCCTGTTTCCGAGCTTACGGAAGACATTGTTTCCCTTGTTGAATCGATGTTCGCAACTATGTATAACGCTAACGGGATAGGACTTGCAGCCAATCAGGTTGGTAAGGGGCTTGCACTCGCAGTTATCGACGTCTCAGAGATGGACGATACTGCCCTATCGGCCAGTCCCATTGTAATGATCAACCCCGTGATTGAATCGTTTTCCGACGAGGAAGAGGAATTCGAAGAAGGCTGCCTGTCTCTTCCGGAGCTACGCGATATTGTGGTGCGCCCATCTGCTGTCCAGGTACGCTTTTTGGACACGCAGATGAAGGAACATCACATGGAAACAACCGGACTTCTTGCAAGGGTGATGCAGCATGAAATTGATCATCTTAACGGTATTTACTTTTTTGAACGGCTCACTCCAATTCGCAGAACGCTGGCTCAGAGCAAGTTGAAGAGGATTGCAAAGGGGCTTGTGGAGACCGAATACGAAATAGTATGAAAAATTATATTGACGGACTGTGGTGCGAATCAAGAAGTAGACGCACATTCCAAAACATCAACCCTGCGAGAACTTCCGATATTATCGGTGAGTTCCCATTGTCGGACGCTACAGATATTAACGACGCCGTGCAAGCTGCTGCAAGGCAGTACACATCGTGGCGGCTTCTGCCTGCTCCCAAGCGTGGCGACATCTTACGACGTGCCGGTGACATTTTTTCTGAACGTCGTGAAGAGCTTGCCCGCATCATGACGCGTGAAATGGGAAAGACTCTTGTTGAAACCCGCGGTGATATTCAGGAGGCAATAGATACGGCCTATTACGCCGCCACCGAAACCCGACGCTTGTTTGGATACACAGCCCCCTCCGAATTGCCCAACAAAATGAATTTGTCGTTTCGCACTCCAATTGGTGTGTGTGGAATTATTACTGCCTGGAATTTCCCCATTGCAGTACCGTCGTGGAAGATTCTTCCGGCATTGGCATGCGGCAATACCGTTGTCTTTAAGCCCAGCGACGATTCGCCTCACAGTGCAAATATTTTTGCTGAGATTCTTCACGAAGCAGGCTTACCTGCAGGCGTATTCAACGTAGTACATGGCGCATCGGAGGCTGGTTCTGCACTCGTAAGCCATCCGTTAGTTAAGGTTATCGGTTTTACGGGCAGTACCACAACGGGCAAGGCAATTGCCTCTCGCTGTGGTGAATTAAACAAAAAAGTGTCCCTCGAAATGGGCGGGAAAAATGCCCAGATTGTGATGGATGATGCCGATCTGCAGTTAGCGTTAAATGGAGTGTTGTGGGGAGCTTTTGGAACAACAGGTCAACGCTGCACAGCAACAAGCAGACTGATTCTGCATGAGAGCATTCACGACCGTTTTCTTACCATGCTCACCAATGCAGCTGCAAAACTTGTGCTTGGCGATGGCATGAGAGAAACAACACAGGTAGGTCCAATTGTTAATCAACGTCAGCTTGATAAAATTCTTTCCTATATCGACATCGGCAAAGCGGAGGCTGAGTGCATCCTTGGCGGTGAACGCGATTTGGAAGATGATAAAAAAGATGGGTACTTCGTCAGGCCAACGATTTTTACAAACGTGAAGCCAGAGCACAGAATTTTTCAGGAAGAAATCTTCGGTCCAGTGTTAAGTGTTGCAACAGCAGTTTCGCTGGAGCATGCAATAGATCTTGTCAACGATTCATCGTACGGGCTATCATCGAGTATATACACCCGAAACGTCGACGCTGCATTCCGTGCCATCCGCGATATCGAAGCAGGCATCACCTACATCAACGCTCCAACAATTGGAGCGGAAGCTCACATGCCGTTTGGCGGCATCAAGGGCA